>JAAETT010000145.1 GCA_024228115.1 bacterium | reverse complement strand
ATCTCACGCGCCAAGTCCAAGCCTGGCAAGACGATCGCAACCGAACGACGAAGGGCGTCGACTGGCAATTCACGACCCAACAAGCCCGCGTGAAACTGCGACGACTCTACCCCCAGCTTTTGGTGTGACAAGGGACTAGCCCTCTTTGTCAGCAAGTACGATGACAAACCTCTTTGAATAGCTCCGCTATTCGATCGCGAGATCTTCGAGCGCACCACCACCGTCGAGGTGGTCGTCACCCACTCCGCCCTTCCCTCTCTCTTCCGAGGGTTGGGCGGTTTTCATTTGCCTTCGGTTTTTGTCCTCGACTCACTTGTCGTCGTGGATGTGCTGCTTGAGCTGACCGTGCCGTCACTATTCGATGCGCCAACAGACGCGCCAACACTGCTAGACGATCCATCATCTGTGTCCTTCGTGAACTCCAGAAGCTTGTCGGCCATAGCGGCAATTCCACGGTCGCCCGTCTTTTCAAGCTTGACGGCCAGGTCTTCCACCATCGCCACTAGATCGGATCGACTGACGACATCTTTTTCTACGAGGAGGTCGAACAAGGATGTGAAGATGTGCAGGTTGGTGACTGCTGTCCTCGCTTCGGAGTTGCCAACCTCAATAGCGACCTGCTCCCTGATGGTGTCCACCAAGGTCTTTCCTTCCTCGCTCACTTGATCGCCAGATCTTCCAGGTCGCCACCACCTTCGAGGTGTTCTTTCACCCACTTGGGTTTACGGCCGCGCCCTGACCAAGACTGTGTTGGATCGTTTGAGTTTTGATACTTCGGAGGAATGATCGACTTCCTCCCCTTCCCTTTTCGCAATGCAATCACAGCGGCAAGATCGACACCCCGTTGTTCTGCGAGCTTCTCCATTTCTTCGAGCAGTTCGCGTTTCGTGGTTTCGTTCTTCTCGCTGATCTTTTCTTGTGCATCAGCAATAAGCGTTCTCAATTCGGGAATGCTTAGCGAGTCGAGATCAATTGCCATTTCGGTGGGCTCCTCTCCCCTATTACCTAGCAGACTCGATCTAGGAATTAGCGGCGCGCATTCGTCGATGCGGACTTATCGAAATAGGAAGTCATTGGTTTGTTTGCAGAAGCCCTGGCCTCTGGCGTGCCGAAGCGCAGCGAGGATGGGTTACGACAGAGAGGCGGGCTTTCTGCCATGCTGTTGCTTTCTTGCGATGGCAGATATTGACAGTTTCTGCCAGCCTGATAAGATGATGGTATATGGCCACATCTCTCAACATCTCTCTTCCGGAGGATCTTCGCGAAGCGATCGACGAACAGTGCGATCGTGGTGGCTTCGCGACGCCCTCGGAGTACATCCGACAGCTAGTGCGGAAAGACCTCGTAGAGGAGCGTGAGCGGCGGCTTGACCTGCTGCTACTCGAAGGTCTTGAAAGCGGTGACGCCGGCGTCATGGACAAGAAGGCGTGGGCAGAGCTTCGGAAGACAGCGCGGGCGCAGGCAGCTAAACGCAAGGCTCGATGAGCCGTGCCCGAATCCACCGCACACGAGTCGCGAACCAAGACCTTCTCGACCATTATGCATATTACGCGGAGCGCGACGCCGACCTAGCCGAGCGTTTCTTTTCTTCTGTCGAAGAAACCCTCGCGCTCTTGGCCACCCAGCCGGAGATGGGTGCCCTCCACCGATCTGTTGAGTCCCAACTGGCAGGCCTCCGCTTCCTGCTCGTCAACGACTTCCCGCGTCACCTCATCTTCTACTCAGTCAACGCCGACGGCATCAGAGTCGTTCGCGTTGTCCATGGATCGCGGCACCTCCCTCCCCTTCTCGAACGCTAGACATCGGGAAAGAGTGAAGCCCCTCCTCGGGGCCTTTTTTTCGTATACACACGTGCGTGTATATATAGAACGGTCGGCGCTTTGGCGTGCCGGCGCTTGCGACGGATGGGTCACGACAGAGTGGCGGGCTTTCTGCCATGCTGCCCTCTCCCCTTTTCTGTCTTCCCATCGCCGTGGCGATGACAGACTTTCCACGCTGACAGACCTGGGACCAAGCTGTCATAACAGCCATTCCGTCATTCCGTTTGGTGATGCTTCTCACCTTTTCTGCCATGCTGTTTTCGATCCCGGTTCTGTCTTAACAGAACGGTCGCTAGTGCGGACTTCCCGTCTTGACAGTCCCCCGCCTTCCCCTAGGGTAACTCGCAAGCACGCCCCCCATGTGCCTGAACGCACAGGGGGTGTGTGTCTTGAGTACGATTCTCGCAATCGCGAATCAGAAGGGCGGGGTGGGCAAATCCACGACCGTCCTCAACCTTGGGGATGCCCTGTTGGCGATCACGAGAAACCGTAGAAATCTGATCATCTAGCCGTGGTCGCGCGCGAGTGCTGGTTTCTCGTCAGAACGGCGAATCGGTGTCGGTCGGATCGGTGTCGAGTTCGCGATCGAGAGCCGCGAGGTAGTGT
>JAAETT010000144.1 GCA_024228115.1 bacterium | reverse complement strand
CAACAAGCGGGGACGGGGTTTACAATTGACTTTTCAAGGGGCGTCGCCCCTTGAAAAGTCAATTGTAAACCCCGTCCCCGCTTGTTGACTTGTTGACGATCTCGAGGAGGCCTTTGCCGAAGCGGTCGGCTTTGGCGGGGCCGATGCCGTGGGCGAGGAGGAGTTCTTCGCGGTTGCGGGGGCGGAGGAGGGCCAGGTCGCGAAGGGTCCGGTCGCTGGCGACCACGTAGGGCGGGATCCCGGCGGCACGCGCGACTTCCAGCCGGTGATGACGTAGTGCCTCGAAGAGGGCCTCGCCCGCTTCGTCCAGGGCATCCGGAACGCCGGCGGCGCGTCCGGCGGACGCACGCGCAGGAGTGCGACCCAGCGGCTTCGGAGCACCCGCTGCAGGGAGCACGAGCCGCGCGGGCAGCTCGGCTCGCATCACGCGGACGCCCTCCTCGGTGAGCACCACGACCGGACGGTCTCCGCCGATGAAATCGATCCAGCCGGCGGTGACACAGCGTCGCAAGAGCTTCGTGATCCAGAGTTCTGCGCGCTCGGAGAGCGCACCGAAGGTGGGCGTCTGATCGAGGCGCGTATTGGCGAGACGTTCGTCCTGGCTGCCGTGCAGAAGCTTGGCCGCTGTCTGCAGACCGAAGCGGCCGTGAACGCGCGCTACACCGGAGAGCGCCTTGCGGACGACCAGCGTCACGATCTCTTCATCGGCTTCACCTCGGGCGACGAGATTCAGGCAGACGTCGCAACGGCCGCAGCCGGCCAGGGTTTCTTCTTCGTCGCCGAAATAGCGCAGGATGGCGTCGTGACGGCAACTACCGCCTTCGGCCCAACGCATCAATTCGAGGAAGAGATTCCACTTGTGGCGCACGATCTCCGGATCTGCGGCTGCGCCATTCGCATCGCTCTCGATCAGACGCCGGCGCAGCGGAAGATCACCAGCGGAAACGAGCAGCTGCCCGATCGCGGGCTCGCCGTCGCGCCCCGCCCGGCCGACCTCCTGGTAGTAGGCCTCGATCGAACTCGGCGGCGCGAGATGCACGACGGCACGTACGTCGGAACGATCGATTCCCATGCCAAAAGCGTTCGTGGCGACGACCACTTCGGTCTGTCCAGCCGAGAACCGCCCGTGCACGGCCTCGCGAACCGCGCCTCGCAACCCCGCGTGGTACGCCTCGGTCTGATATCCGGCTGCGGCCAGCCTTGCTGCCTCCTGCTCCGTCGACTTTCGCGTCGGGGCGTAGACGATGGCGCAGCCGTCGACCTGGCCGGGAGAACCCAACGCGTCGCGCAAAGCGGCGTCCACGGACGCGTTCTTGTCGCGCTTCGAAGCCACCTCCCGCGCACCCAACGCCAGGTTCGGCCGCGCAAAACCCCGCACCAACTGCGGCGTATCCGCGGGCAAGCCAAGCCGGGCCAGGATCTCGTCGCGCACGACCGGTGTGGCGGTGGCCGTACAGGCGAGCACCCGCGCATCCGGAATCGCAGCGATCACTTCTCCGATCTGCATGTACTCGGGCCGGAAATCGTGGCCCCACTCACTGATACAATGGGCTTCGTCGACCGCGATCAACGGGCAGGTGAGATCAGCGAGGAGTGAGCGAAACCCGTCGAAGGCCAGCCGTTCCGGTGCGACGTAGGCGAGCTTGTAGCTCCCGCGGCCGAGTTCTCGCATCCGGTGCCGCATCTCGGCGCTATCGAGGGTGGCAGCGAGGAACGTGGCCGGCACGCCGACGGCTTCGAGGGCCGACACCTGATCTTGCATCAGCGAGACCAGGGGCGAGACGATCAGGCTGGTGCCGGGCAAGCCTGCGGCCGGAAGCTGGTAGACGAGACTCTTGCCACCGCCGGTGGGCGCCACGAGAAGCAGCTTCCCCACACGCAGCAGCGTTTCCACCGCCTCGCGTTGCCCCGGGCGAAACTTCTCGAGCCCGAAACGCTCGAGCGATCCATTCAGATCCATCGACAATGATCCTCGGAGGAGACCGGGGCCGACGAGAGTAGCTGTTCGATTCGTCGGTGGCCCTCCACCGCTGCGGTCCGGTTTCGGACCCAATCTCAGCGAAGCGGGAATCGCCCGCGTGTCTGCAGGCTACTGGGCCCGATTCTGCTGAGCTTCAGCGGAGGCACCGAGCCCCCGCGAAGCGCACAGGCCTAGCGTCCAGCCAGGCGATAGAACCGTGCCGCCGTGTCATGGAAGAGCATCCGCTTCTCGTCCCCCGAAAAACCCCGCACCACTCGTTTGAAGGCGTTCCAGAGCACGCGATAGGAGCAGGAGATCTTGTCGACCGGGAAGTTGCTCTCGAACATGCAGCGCTCCGGCCCGAACGCCTCGATGGTTGCCAGAGTGTAGGGACGAATCGCCTCTGCGAGTTCCTCGCTTCCGGGCGGACGGGGACGCTCATGCCACCCGAAGCCATTCAACGGCATCTGCAAGCCGCCGATCTTCACGGAAACATTCGGGCAGGCCGCAAGGGCCTCCATGCTGCCGCGCCAGTCGGAAAAGACCTCGTCACGCCGCCCCGCGTAGGGCCCGATGCCAAGCGGACCACCGAAGTGATCGAGCACGACCGGCGTTTCCGGAAATGCCCGGGCCAGATCGACCAGCTCGGGAATCTGCGGATGGTAGAGCCAGGCATCGAAGGAAAGACCGAGCTTCCCGAGATGGGCAAAGCCCTCTCGGAAGGTCCCCTCCCCGAGGAGCCCGGAGGGCGGCGCGGTGTGGGAGTTGGCGATCTCCGGGCTGGCATCCCAGCCGCTGGCATGACGAATGCCGCGGAAGTGACCCGGGCTAGCGCGGAGATGCGCCTCCAGCACCACACACACCGCATCGCCGAGGCTGAGATCCGCGTGGCCGACGATGCCCGCGGCCGCACGAAGCGAGCCGTAGAGCCCACTCGCAGATTGCGCGGCGATACCCGCGGCGAACTCCGTCTCTCCCACCGGGCGCATCGGTTCGGGCCCGTCCGCCCGATACATCGCCACACAATCGACGTAGACGGTGCGCACGACCCTGTGGCCGGTTTCCACATCTTCGCGTAGTTCGTCGAAGAGGTAGCGATCCCTCGGCCGCTTCCTCTCCCACAGGTGGTGGTGAGCGTCGCAGATCTCGATTTCCGGCTCGAGGGCCTCCTGGTCTACCTCATCGACCTGGGCCAGCCACTCTCGATGCTCCATCTACCGATGCTAGCCTGTCATGCTGCCGAGATGGCCGAAGGAGGATCCGATGATCGAGTGGAGCGAACAGCACGAAATGATCCGAGACGCGGTGCGCCGCTTCATCGAAGCGGAGATCGTCCCGAACATCGAGGAACTCGAACACGGTGATCTCCCTCCCTACGAGATCCTGCGCAAACTGTACGCCACCTTCGGCATGGACGAGATGGCACGCAGCCGCTTCGAGCGCCAGATCGCGAGCGCCGAGGCGGGAGACGCCAAGCAGAAGAAGCCGCGCGAGGGAGATGGCACCGGCGACGGCGCGGCCATGCAGTTGATCCCGATCATCGAACTCTGCCGCTATTGCCCCGGCATGGTGACGGCTCTTGGCGTTTCGGTCGGCCTCACAGGTGCCGCAATCATGTCGAAGGGTTCGATCGAGCAGAAGAAACGCTGGGGCCTCGACGTGCTCACGCTCACGAAGGTCGGTGCCTGGGCGATCACCGAGCCGGGGTCCGGCTCCGATGCCTTCGGTGGCATGAAGGCCTCGGCCCGCCGCGAGGGCAACGAATTCATCCTGAACGGCAGCAAGACCTTCATCACCAACGGTCCCTTCGCCGACACGATCGTCTTCATCTGCAAACTCGACGAAGAAGGTGTCGACCCGAGGGATCGGAAGATCCTGAACTTCGTCCTCGACAAGGGCATGCCCGGCCTCGAGCAGAGCAAGCCCCTCCGAAAGATGGGAATGCACTCTTCGCCTACCGGGGAACTCTTCGTCAACGATCTCCGTTGCAGCGTCGATCATCTCCTGGGCGGTGAGGACGCTTTGACCAAGAGTCGCGGTGCCGGCCGCGAAGGCGCCAAGGACACCTTCCAGACCGAACGCTCCGGCGTCGCGGCGATGGCCCTCGGGATCGTCTCCCGCTGCCTCGAGCTCTCCGTCGCCTACTCCCGCGAGCGGGTGCAATGGGAGAAGCCGATTGGCGAGTATCAGCTGATCCAGGAGAAGCTGGCGCGTATGGAGGTTGCACGAATGAACCTCCAGAACCTGGTGTTCCGCACCATCGAACTCTCGGCCCACGGCCAGAGCATGGGCCTGGCCGAAGCTTCCGCGATGAAGCTGTATTCGGCCCGTGCCGCAGTCGAGGTCGCGATGGAGGCAGTGCAGGTCTTCGGCGGCAACGGTTACATGGCGGAGTACCACGTAGAGCAGCTCGCGAGGGATGCGAAGGTGCTGCAGATCTACGCGGGAACCGATGAAATCCAGATCCGCGCCATCGCTCGTGACCTGCTGACCGGCTGAACTTCAAGCGCCAGACGTGAGCAAACCCGACGAGACGCGTTCCGTCGCTTTGCTCGCTGGCTTGATGGCCTATTGGGGCTTCACGGATGGGCTGAATGCCGCCGCCGCGCCGTTTCTCGCCCGGGAGTTCGGGCTCGACGATGTCAGCATCAGCCGCGCGTTCGGCTGGATCGCGATCGGCGCGCTCGGCACCTACGCGCTGGCACGGTGGGCGGATCGGACGGGGCGACGCCGCGTACTGCTGTGGACGGTGTTGCTGATGGGCCCCCTCTGCATCCTCACGGCGTTGTCGCCCGGGCTCGGTGGCTTCATTGGCGTGCAGATCTTCACGCAAGCGTTCAAGGGGCTGCTGGTCATCCTCGTACCCGTGATGGTCACCGAGAGCCTTTCCCTGGAGACGCGTGCCCGCGGCCACGGTTGGGTAGGCCTCGCCGGCACGCTCGGCGGTGGGCTTGGGCTGATCCTCATGGCAGCTTCCGAACTCCTTCCTGGCACCTGGCGTTGGGTATGGGGCGCGGCGGCGGCAGGCGTTCTTGCCGTTCCGTTCCTGCGCCGGCTCCTGCCGGAGAGCCAGCACTTCGAACGGGCTTCTGAGGCGGGCCAGACGGCAACAGCCATGGTCCGCCACCTGATGGGCCCGCGTTATCGCCGCCGCACAGTCGCCGTTCTCATCGTTTCTGGCCTCTTCCCGATGGTCATCGCAGCCACACAGACATGGCTCATCTACTACCCGGTCCAACATCTCGGCCTCGAGCCCGCGATTGCGACCGCAGTCGTGATCTTCGGCGGGGGATTGGCGCTCGCGGGCTTTCCCCTGGGAGGGTATCTGTCGGAACGCTGGGGCCGCCGGCCGACCTTCCTGATCACGAGCCTGCTCTTCTTCGGTGCGGTTTGGGCCTTCTACCACGTCCCGAGGGATTTCCCCGTGCACCCCGGCCTGGGGTTGATCCCCGGCATCACCGCCATGAGCCTATGCTCATCGGCGGGCGTCGTCCCTCTGCGGGCCGCCGTGAGCGAGCTCTTCCCCACGGCGCTTCGCGCGACGATCAGCGGCGGTGCCGCCATCGCAACCGCCCTCGGCGCCATCACAGCCTACTTCGCAACCTCCGCGCTCAGCGCGCAGCTGGGTGGCCTGCCCGACGCCGTGAGCCTGCTTTCCCTTGGCATGCCGACGGCCGGGATCCTCTTCTTCCTCGCACTTCCGGAAACCCGCGGCCGACCCATCGAGGCCGAGGATGCTGCTCTCAGCCAGCAGACATCAGAGCACTAGTCGGCTTCGAGCGGTCCAAGTCCGGAGAGGTTGATGCCCGCCGTCGCACCGCCGTCGACGACCATGGCATGACCGGTGACCGCCGAGGCGTCGTCGCTGCAAAGAAAGGCCGCCACGGAAGCGATCTCCTCGGGTTGGATCAACCGTCCGATGGCGTGGAGGCCTTCGACCTCTTCTCGCGTTCGGGGTGAAGCCTGCTCGAATTGTTCGTAGAGAGGTGTCTCCACCACTCCCGGGCAGATCGAGTTGGCTCGGATGCCAAGCCGGCCGTACTCGATGGCCACATTCTTCGTGAAGTTCACCACGCCGGCCTTCGCCGTCGTGTAGGGCGAGGCATACATCTCCCCGCCAAAGGCCTCGATCGAGGCGGTATTGACGATGGAACCTCCACCCCGCTTCATCATCTCCGGAAGCGCCGCACGGCACCCGTAGAAGACCGCGGTGAGCATGATCTGCAGGCTCTTGTCCCAGCCGTCCGGGTCGATGGCATGAACCGGCCCGCCACTCGTCCAGACGGCGTTGTTCATCATGATGTCGAGACCACCGAATTCGCGAACCGTCGCAGCCACACAAGCCTCGAGCTGGGCCAGCTCACCGACGTCGCAGGACAAGAATTGCGCGCGACCTCCGGCCTCCTTGATCTCCCGCGCGACTTTCCCGCCCCGCGCGGAATCGATATCCGCACAGACGACGGCGGCACCTTCGCTCGCCAGCCGTCGCAGGGTCGCAGCGCCGATTCCCGAAGCCCCGCCCGTCACGATCGCCACCTTCTCGTCGAATCGTCCCATTCCAACCTCCGCACCCGCAAGTGATGGGGAAGCGTACCTCAACGGGCGCTAGGCTTCGCATCCGTGATGCTACGCGACATGCTCTTCGTCCCTGGAGAGGGGATCCTCGACGGGGCCGGCCCCCTGGCAGGGATCCCTTCGTGCCCTCTGGAGAAGGGAGACACGGAACTCCGGCCTGGTGCGAACCATGGCGACATCTTCGCGAGCCGCGAACTCGCACGGACTCCGTGGAACCGCTGACCCAGGCGCTGCTAGCCCGGAAAATTCATGAAGAAGTCTCGTTCTTGAATTGAAGAAGGCCCCAGTTGCGGTAGAAACGTGTTGCGACACCCGTTTCCCCTCAACAAGGGCCCCTTCATGAAGCCGGATTCTACCGCACAGACTGTCACCT
>JAAETT010000143.1 GCA_024228115.1 bacterium | reverse complement strand
GGAAAGCGCCTGGCGCTTTCCACTGGGGCCCCGGGACTCGGCAGCGGAGAAGCCGGAATCAGAAGAGAAAGCGGACATTTCTACTTTGGAGAAAACCGGACATTTGTACTTTGGGCCGACAGTGCCAGAACCCAGCTTGAATGCCCTATGTACGAATTGCGCGACGGCCTCCCATGTTCGCTCGGTTTGGGTAGAGTCCGCTCACAACTGGAGGCACGTCCCCTTCCGAGTCCCAGGGCGCTTCAGCGAATTCGAAGGAGATGCGTTGAGTACGAGGAGTGACCCCTACATCGACCTACTGAAGAAGTGCTTGACGGCTTCCCTGTATGAGGAGAGTGCTTGGAAAGTGATCGAGGGGGCGCCGAGGGCAGATCAGATCTCCCTGCGTTCACCGGTCAAGTTCCTCAAAGGGCGACTGCGCAGGTTGCTGGTTCGATCGTTCAAGAGGAGATCGATGATGCTTGTCAAACGGCGCGCCTTCGATCCGGTCCTTCGCGCCGAGGGCCGAGACTGGCCCTGCTTCGGCTACACCATGGCAGGTCATCGACGACTCGAAAACGTCCAGGCCTGTGTCGACGACGTCCTCAAGAACGAGGTCCCCGGTGACTTCATCGAGACCGGTTGAGCTTGCCCCGGTCTCGTGGACACCCCGGATCGCACGAAAGTGCGGTAGGAGTGTGTCATGGGAAAACGGAAGCGTCGATCGTTCACAGATGAATACAAGGCCGAGGTCGTGGAGCTGATCCGCAAGAGCGGGAAG
>JAAETT010000142.1 GCA_024228115.1 bacterium | reverse complement strand
TGAGGTAACTTCCCCGCGCGTCTTTCTTGATGATAGCGTGAAAAATAGCGCTTATAGGCCATCAATTGGCGGCCAACAATTTTAGACCCTTCATTTCTTAGTAATAAATTGATCGTTTCCAACATTTCCTCAACCATTTTAACTTTGGCCGGAAAAATATCCAAGGGTATTACGTGGGGCAATAGCTTAAGACCAATCCATAAAGTACCGTCGATGTGGCGAAATCGATTGGGACAATGAAGTACGGACAACGCGTATGAGGCGCTCGGATGCAGCGGTTTTTCTGTTCGATGCATTACAAATTCGCCTTTCACCGCCGCCAGCAATAGAATAATTAAGAAAGTCATGTTTTCGTTTGGTTCTGTTTAATTTTAACGCATTTATAATAATAATTTTGGTTGTCAGATTCAGCATGAACCTAGATTTTGTAGCTAAAAACTGTCAAAATTTGTATGAAATTTTTTAAACATTGTCTAATTTTTACAATTTTCTAAAATTTTTTCGCCTAAAACCTTCTCCTTGTTAAGACTTATCGAATGAGTTATCATTCATCAAAAAAAACTTAGTGAGTCTGTAG
>JAAETT010000141.1 GCA_024228115.1 bacterium | reverse complement strand
TTCTTCCCGCTCTTGCGGATCAGCTCCACGACCTCGGCCTTGTATTCATCTGTGAACGATCGACGCTTCCGTTTTCCCATGACACACTCCTACCGCACTTTCGTGCGATCCGGGGTGTCCACGAGACCGGGGCAAGCTCATTCGCCAGGACAAGGCCCTTGAAGACCTCGCGCGGATGCACAACGCTTGCGGAAACCGAGCCCACGGAAACTTCCTCGAGGCCAAGAGCCTTGTGCCGTCCATCGAGCGCCAAGACGAGAAAACGTTCTCTATCCCATGTGGCAGCCTCGTCTTTGAGGAGCTGCCAGACGTGGGAGGGCTCCTTGATCGGTTGTCCGAAATAGGGGACTGCGTCGCTGTCGGAAACGAGAAGCACCCGCACCCTTGGTGCTAGGCGATATTGCTGTTCCACTTCCTCTCCTCTATTTGAAAGAACAGAGAGCCACCGAGACCAATGCCTCGCCGGCTCTCATTGGTTTCTTTCATCCTACGCAGGGGAGGGGAGTTGGGAAGTTCCGTAAGTTGTTAGGTTGTGGTCTAGTGAGGTATGAAAACTTGGAGTGAGGAGGATGTGTGGAGAAATGACTGCCCGCTTTGAGATCCAAACCGAGGCCTATTTCCACATCTTGACGGATGCCAACTGCGACGGAACACTCGATCCCATGGAAGAACCCACCGAAATCCTTGAAGCTGCTTGAATCTGTTCGCAACTTCGTCGATGGGCTCGAACCGGTCGTTCGATTCACTCCAAAGGGACGACTCAGGAATGAGTAGAAGCGAGTACCTTCAGACCGCCCTTTCGGTGACTGCCATTCTAGTTGCTTGCGGAATCGGATACTGCACTGACCAGGCAGCAGAGGAAGCGCAGAAGACAGCGAACGCGGCGCTTACCGCGACCGAACGCCAGATGAAGACACACCTGCACCCCGACCTTCGGTGCGTCTTGAAGAAGGTGGATGGGCAGGGCGACGCCATGGAGTTCGTGGCGAAAAACGTAGGTGACCTAGCCGCAACAAACATCTCGGTTGACCATTCGTTGCACTTCGAGATCGAAGGAATGCTTCCACCTCCGGGAACTGGCCTTCGCCCTATTCGGCGGCCTCGGCCCGGGGAGAAACCCGACGTTTTCGGACTGACTACCATTTCCATATTCGACGCGCGACACAATCCAGCAGGGGAACGCTGGCTATTCTCCAGCCTTCTTGAGCCTAACGAATTCGTGTCAAAGGTGACCAATCAGTTCTCTGGATCCGGGATTCGAGTCCTATGGTTTGAGGTTTCGTTCTTTCGACAGAGTGACGGAAACGCATACACGAGGAGATGTGTCTACTACCGCGATACCAACAAGAAGTGGTACGAGGAAGCGAAATTCCGATGGCATCCGAAGTTCGAGCGCCTCAATGGTGCGCTTGAGAAATCCATCGCGGAACGAGGGCACACGATACCTGATGCAATTCATCCATCGGAGGTAGACTGAATGCCTACGCTCCTCTTTCATCGGTTAGAGTACTTCCGGACGGCAGCCTCGGAGATCCCCAGCTCACGAGCTACGGCGCGATACGGTTGGGCTAAGACGCAACCTGTCATCGACGCGGAGTAGGGGATAACAGAAAACGGCTTAACAAAGACGCGAAAGCATGTCGCACATTATCTTTTTCGCGACATGGCAACGAAAAAGCGGCTCTGTTGAGCCGTTTTCGTGGTTTCGGGATGTGTCCTTAAACTTCGATTGTTCGTTCGGGAAGGTCGGAATCGGCGAGCGCCTGAGCAGCCTGGGCTCGCTGAAATTCATCGAGGATCTCACGCGGCGAGATACCGGCGGCGTAGGCCGTTTCGCAGACACGCTTGAGCATTTCCTCTGGTGTTGGGTCGATGGTCATAGGACTAGTCGAGGTTTGGGTCTTCCATGTGCGCCGAACCGTCGGCGTTCTTTCCTGCCTTGGGTTCTTGGTCGGAGATGAAGAGCTTTCCGTCAGTGGGAAAGAGATCGAGCTTCACGTTCAGTCCCCCATTCTTCGCAGGGAAAGCAACGCCGATCTTCGTCCAGCTCGTCTTGGTTTCTCCTGCACTCGTTTGGAACTCACGAGCGTGGAGTACGTCTTTGTGGTCCATGGTCTTGTTGGTGGATGAATAATGCGACCCGTCTTGGTGAACGCCCCACTTCCCTTCGTCCTCGGTGAACACCCAAAAGCGGCCATACGTGATCACCTGAAAACCGGCCATAGAACGGGGAGTCGTCCAGGACGTTGAGGCGGGCGAGGCGGATAGCCTCGCCGGCCATGGCAAATGTCTTGGACGCAGAGA
>JAAETT010000140.1 GCA_024228115.1 bacterium | reverse complement strand
GGATGCGGTGGTGAGATGCGGTCGTGTGCGGTCCTGACAAGCACGGAGAGCGCCAAGTAGCTGGAATTGCGGTGCCCCCGGAGGGTACACCGACCTTGCCAACGTGAATGTCGCCGGTTCGAATCCGGTCTCGCGCTCCAGTCTTCAGCAACGGCGGCGAGCTAACTGCTTGCCGCCGTTTCGCTTTTCTTGCTAGGCGCGACCCGAGAAAAGGCACGCAAGTCGCCCGAAATGCAGTTGGGATGTCGTGCGTGTCATTGCGTGCCCTCTGCGTGCCTTTTCTCGTCGACCGGATTGGCCGGAATCGGCATCGGCCACCCGAAGAGCGTCGCTAGATGGCCGCGCTCCGCGTCGTCGGGCCAAGCGTCTGCGTCGAGAAAACTGTCGTAGACCCCAAGCACCATTCGCGGTGTCGTGTGGCCGAGTTCCGATGAGACCTCCTTCGGGTTGGGGATGTCCCGTCCGCTGTTGATCTTCTCTGAGCGGCGGCTCCGGTTTGAATCCTAGGCGACGCGCTTTGCAGTCGCCTCTTCGCTGGTTTCGGACACGGTGAGAGCTCGGACGAGCTTCTCGATGTCGCGCCACTCTTGGACGCGACGGAACTTCTTCCCGGCTTCGACGATGGCGGCACTCACCCAACGCGCGACCATCGATCCGCCCTGCCAACGCTTCACGTTTCTCGAGTAGGTGGCGATGCCGCTGTTCAGGTTCTCGATTGCGTTGGTG
>JAAETT010000139.1 GCA_024228115.1 bacterium | reverse complement strand
CGCCGAAGCACACTCCGCATTCGCGCCACGGAATGGGCATCGACCACCCAAAACGAGATCCGTCAGCGTCAATCGCCGCGCGGCACGCTGAAACATTGGAAAGCCAGCTTCTCAGCCAACTTTCGTGCATAGTTCAGGCTAAGAGGTAGGAGGATCGATACGAAAGACCCAGAGGTTGGCTGGCAACTCGGTTTCCGCCTCCGAGATCCGTGGGTATTTCTTCACCGCGGCAGCGAACATCCCAGGGCGATCGGACTCATCCGTCACGCGGGTCGCGCGAGCGTTGAAGATCGCGTCGCCAATCTTGAGACGTACGCGCGGATCCGCGAGCACCATCTGCGTCCAATCCTTTTCGGCGGCGCCCTGGGAAGGAACGTAGAGGAAGTTCTCGTACACGAAGCAGACGACCGTTACCGAGTGTGGATCATCGGGTCGAACTTCGATCGCGATGAGGTTGTGCTCGTCACTGAAGCTCCAATCGGCCGGCCATCCGGACACCTCGACGCCGGAAAGCTGCTTGCCCGCGATCGGACCGAGGGGATCGCGGCGGAACGGATAGGCGACCGCCGCCAATACGGCGAGAATGAGGACGACTTGCGCGATTCGTTTCAGGATGGTCATTCCGTTCCCTCCGCATCCGGGCGGGTGTACCACCAGGCCCACAGGATGAAGAGCGCCTGGAAGGGCAGGCGGATCATGTTCGCCATGGCGTTTCCGCTGCCCGGGCCCTCGGTACCGACGTTCTCCACCGCCACATACACATTGGTGGGAAACACCGCGATGAGCAGGGCGATCAACCCCCATGCTGCAAGCACACGTGTGCGCGGTTCGAGCAGGAAGACCCCGAGCACGATTTCAGCGAGCCCCGAGATCACATTCAACCATTCCGGATTGGGAAGCTCCGGCGGCATGATCGCGACGTAGAACGCCGGGTTCACCAGGTGGTTGTACCCGGCGAACATGTAGAGAACCGCCATCACCCAAAGCAGGATCGTCTTGATTCGACTCATGCGGACATCCTGCCACGGAAAGTCAACCAGCGGGGACGGGGTAAGCTTCGATTCGATGCTCCAACGTGAAATCGACGTGCCGACGCCGGATGGCGAGATGAATACCTTCGTCGTCCAGCCGGAGACGGGTGGCCCTCACCCCACCGTGCTCTTCTTCATGGATGCACCGGGCAAACGGGAGGAGCTCCATGAGATGGCCCGGCGTATCGCCGCCGCCGGCTACTTCGTGGTCCTGCCAAACCTCTACTACCGGAAGGTCCGCGAATTCCGAATGGAGCTCACGGACGAGGGGATCAAGCGCATGTTCGAGATGATGCGTCATCTATCGAATGCGCTCGTCGCAGAAGACACCAAGGCCCTGCTTGCGTTCGTGGCGACCGAGGCCGGCGCAAAGGAAGGCCCCGCCGGCGTGGTGGGCTACTGCATGAGCGGCCCGTTCGCGCTGGCCGCCGCAGCGGCTTTTCCCGAGCGTTTTGCTGCCGTCGCCTCCATCTATGGCACGCCACTGGTGACCAAGCGAGACGACTCTCCCCACCTCATGCTGGATCGGATCCCCGGCGAACTCTATTTCGCCTGCGCGGAGTTCGACACCTATGCGCCTCGGGAGCAGATCGATGCACTCGCCACCCACCTGAAAGCCGCGGGCGCGAACCATCGCATCGAGTGGTATCCGGGCACCCAGCATGGCTTTGCATTCCCGGGGCGCGACACCTACCACGAGCTCGGTGCCGAGCGCCATTGGGCTCGGCTCTTCGACCTCTTCGAACGGAACCTGACATGAAGCTCTACACCTACGCGGGTGCACCCAATCCCAGACGAGTCCACCTCTACCTGGCCGAGAAGGATCTCGAGATCCCGAGCGAAAAGGTGGACATCATGGCGCGGGAAAACCGCGATCCGACGTTCCTGGAGAAGGTGAACAAGTTAGGCGGCATTCCTGTGCTCGAGCTCGACGATGGCAGTCACCTGGCCGAGTCCGTTGCGATCTGTCGCTACCTGGAGGCCCTTCACCCGGATCCGCCGCTGTTCGGGACGACAGCCGAGGAAATCGGGCGCATCGAGATGTGGAGCCGCCGCATCGAGCTGAACTTGATGCGCCCCGTCGGCATGGCCTGGCTCCACGGATCACCGTTCACGAAGGCGGTGATGCCCAACCAGATCGCCGAGGTCGCCGAGCAGAGCCGGGGCCAGGCGCGTGAATTCCTACGTTTCCTGGAGGATGTCCTCGCCCACCAGGACTACATCGCGGGGAACGAATTCACGATCGCAGACATCCTGGCACTCACCACGATCGATTTCGCCGCCGGACTCGTCGAGCTCCCGATTCAACCGGAGCTCGAACACGTGCTGGCCTGGCATGAGCGCGTCTCGGCTCGCCCGATCGCGAAGGAGCATCCTGCGGTTTCCCTCGGCTAGTCTTCGCGTCCCAGGGAGCCTGCAACCATCATGAAGTGGTCCTTCAAGCTCGGCACGTTGGCGGGCATCGCCGTCTACGTGCATGCCACGTTCTTCATCCTGCTCGCGTGGTTCACGATGAGCGGTTTCCGGGCGGGCCAATCGCCGGCCGAGATCGTCGCGACCCTCTTCTTCGTGCTCGCGCTCTTCGGCTGCGTCGTGCTTCACGAGCTGGGCCATGCGCTGATGGCGCGGCGCTACGGGATCGCGACCCGCGATATCACGTTGCTCCCGATCGGCGGCGTCGCCCGGCTCGAAAGCATGCCCGAAGATCCGGGCCAGGAATTTCGGGTGGCGATGGCGGGGCCGGCCGTGAACGTGGTGATCGCCAGCATCCTGTGGGTCGTCCTGCGCCTGGCCGGAGACGCCGGCGGCGCGCCTTCCCTCGATCTGATGGGAGGCCCCTTCCTCGAACGTTTGATGATGGTGAACGTCGTCCTGGTGGTGTTCAACCTCCTGCCCGCCTTCCCCATGGACGGCGGCCGTGCCCTGCGCGCGCTGCTGGCCATTCGCATGGGGAACGCGCGGGCAACCCAGATCGCCGCAAGCATCGGGCAGAGCATGGCCCTCGGCTTCGGAGCGCTCGGCCTGTTCGGCAACCCCTTCCTGATCTTGATCGCGCTCTTCGTCTGGATTGGTGCGGCGGGCGAGGCCAACGCGGCCCAGCTCAAGCACGCATTGGCCGGCATCCCAGTCGCCCAGGCCATGCTGACGGATTTCGAAACGCTCTCGCCTCGCGATCCGCTTCAGCGTGCCGTGGCGTTGACCCTCGCCGGTTCGCAAAAATCCTTCCCGGTGGTCGAGGGCGGTCGCGCCGTGGGCATGCTCTCCCAGCCGCGGCTGCTCCAGGCATTGGCCGAAGGTGGGCAAGAGCGCCCGGTTGCGGAGGCGATGGAGGGAGACATCCAGCCCGCCGATTCCCTCGAACCGCTCGAACCACTCCTGGCTCGGCTCCAGGGAACTCCGTCGGGCGCACTCCCGGTAACTCACGAAGGGCGAATCGTCGGCCTGATCACGTTGGACAACGCCAGCGAGTTTCTGGGCTTCCGGGCAGCGCTCGAAAAACGCGGATCGTGACGCTCCCCACCGCTCGAATCCATGCGGAGGGGCATTTCTGCAACCGCGTTCGCTGGTGCTGACAGGCGCGTTCGCTGCCCTCGCCCTGGCCAACGGGAACCCTGCCACCCGGCCGCTACCATCGGAGCAGGGCCCTTAGCTCAGTGGTTAGAGCACCCGGCTCATAACCGGATGGTCCCTGGTTCGAATCCAGGAGGGCCCACGCTTAACGTCGCGATCTTGCTCGGCTTTCGTTCGTGAAACCTTGTCGGTGGCTTGTCGGTGAGGGGCGTCCATCGGCCGCAACACTTCCAGCATCGCGTTGTCGGCCAGGCGCGCGTAGCGGCGCGTCGACTCGACCGATGCGTGGCCCAGGAACCGCTGCAGGTGGCGCTCGGACACGCCGCGGCGGATCGCGTCCGTGGCCATGGAGTGCTTCGTGCCCTCGTAGAGCGAGATCGGCGGGAGTTCGGCTGCCTCCACCGCATCCCGCCAGATGCGCTGGAGCGCTTTGTGCGCCCAGCTTCTTCCGGTGCGCGGGTTTGGGAAGGCTGGACGGCAGCAGATCGAGCATGCCGCGCTCGTCGTCAACGCAGTCCACCAGGCAGTCGAGCGATGCGCGAACGTCTTCGGTCGCGCCGAGCCGCTCGAGCAGCTCGGGAAAATGCATCATCAGATACAGGTTCCCGGCCAGTCCGTGGACCAGGCCGATGTCGTATCTGCGGGACAGCCGCTCGCGCCACTCGGCGCCTCGGATCAGCACGCGAGCTGCGACGGCGGCAAGCGCTCTGGCAGATCGGGCCTGCGAACCGATCAGGGAACGTGCGAAGCACTCCACCATGAACGCGTTCAGGTTCATGTACAGGAGCGGTGGCCGGCCATGACGCCCGGGGGTGAGCGCAGACGCATGTGTCGCGGCGTGCCGCCTGCCGGTCGCGATCGTCGCTTCGAGCGGGCCCAGCACGAGCTCTTCCGGCAGGCTCGACTCGCCGAGAAGCGAGCGCAAGAAGGCCGCGCCGAAGAAGAAGCCCCCGCGCCCCCAGAGCAGGTCCTCGCTCGGGAACTCCGGGTCCGCCGCATGGGGGGCCAATCGCCGGTAGCTCTCCAGATGCCGCGCACAACTGGCAGCGTCGCCGAGCCGGTCGTAGACCACGGCGGCCACGGCGGACGCGCCTCCACTCGCGTGAAACGAGAGCCACTCTTCCGGTCGCGGCACGCCCGAATCGTCGAGCGCAGCGAGAGCCACTTCGAGATAGCGGCAGGCCAGCTCGATCTGCTCGTTCGCCCCGGTGCGCTCATACAGGTGGAGGAAGCCGAAGGCCTGACCCAGCGGCCCGGCGTACAGTTCCTGCCCGAGTCTCCGGCGCTTCGGCGACACGGGGGGCGCCGCTTCGACCAGCCCCGGGATGCCGCGTGCGACCTCTTCTTTGCAACGCGTGCGGATCGCCGAGCGTTCGGCATCGCTGAGCGCGTCCCGCGCCGGCGCAACGTCGTTCTCGATGTTGCGCTCGGAGTCCGGCATCAGGGTCACAGGCTACCGCACGAAATGCCGAGGGAGGCGATGTCTAGAGACGTCGATGGTCACCGTTCGGGCCGGCGTGACTGAGCTCTTCCTCAGTCTCGAAGAGGCGCCCGCCCAGATCGTCAGAGCTCGCGAGGCCGGCCCGAGCCGCGTTCTACTCGACGGTGGTACACGGATGGACTATGACAGTCGTTGAGCGAAAACCCAGCTTAAACCCTCTATCTTCCGGGGCAGCAACATAAGCGCATGGTAGCGCGACCGAGAGAAGTGCCAGGTGCAACGGAGGAGATCTGAGATGATTCGTGACGACTTGAGGGACCTCGCGAAAGTGGCTCGCACACCGGGGATCAGTGGCCGCTGGAACGAGCTGCGCAATCTGGTCAAGACCAACCATGAGGAGCTATGGGACGCCATGCGTACGTCCCGTCACTTTGTCGAGGATATGCGTGAGGACTGGCAGGACAACGGGACGGACGCCCTGGTCCGCCACTCGAAACACCTCATCGGCGGCCTCGCGCCCCATTCCCACAAGAAGACTTCGAATATCCTCTGGCTCGATCTCGGAGACTGTCGGAACCTCGTCAGGTACGAGAAGTCGGAGACCTTCCAGGACCAGGGCCTGGGCCTGCTTCGCACTATCATGCACAATGACGGCGTGCTGACCGACATTCTGTCGACCCGCAATGTCGACGCCATGGAGGATCTGGGGATGTCCCGTCCGCTGTTGATCTTCTCTGAGCGGCGGCTCCGGTTTGAATCCTAGGCGACGCGCTTTGCAGTCGCCTCTTCGCTGGTTTCGGACACGGTGAGAGCTCGGACGAGCTTCTCGATGTCGCGCCACCCTT
>JAAETT010000138.1 GCA_024228115.1 bacterium | reverse complement strand
GTCGTAGGCGTACGTCACCTCCTGGGAGAGCGACTGCGTCACCGACGTGAGCCTCGAGAGAGCATCGTACGCGTATACGGTGTCTTGCAGCAGGGGGTCCGTGACCTTCGTCACGTTGCCTGCCGCGTCGTAGCGGAAGGCGGTCGTCAGGCCCTCGGCAACCTGCTCCACTTCGATGAGACGGTCGAGATCGTCGTAGCGGAACAGCGTCTGGCGGCTCTTCGCATCCAGGTGGCCGGCCCTGCGAAGCTGGTACCAGCCTCCTGTCGAGGCTAACTCAGAGGCTGGTACCAGCTTCGCAGGGCCGGCCAGTTGTCACCCGTCACCAGGTGGACGATGACCGCTACGAGCACAAACAGGAGCACCGCTCGCACGCGGCGCTCCCTGGAATCGACGATGTGGTCGCCGCGAACCCAAGCCAGGGCACGGGTCGCCCGTCGTCCGCTCTCCCCCAAGACCCA
This sequence comes from bacterium, assembly GCA_024228115.1. Taxonomy (NCBI): domain Bacteria; species bacterium. The sequence goes on along the minus strand of JAAETT010000138.1, from coordinate 3,385 downwards.
GCTGCTCCTCACTGCAGCGGGCGCACCCCTCCACGAGCCGCCCCAGCCGCGGCACAGGGTAACGAAACGACATCCAAGAGAACCCCGCCCCCCCTCGCACGGTTGAGGAGCCGCCCAGCCTCAGTATCCTGTGCCCGCTTCTGGGCCTTTCGTTGAAGGGGGTGGGCATGCTGCGAGCCCGTTGGAATCGGGTCGGGCGTGAGAATCGGGTCCGGATCGGGCTCGCCGTGGTGTTGGCACTCGTGCTGGCGGTCCTCCTCGGCATGGAGAACCCGTTCGAGGCGGGGATCGGCATCCGAGAAGCCGAGGGACGAAAGCCCAAACCCCTGGACTGGTGGGCGAGCTACGGCTGGCCTTTCGCCGCCGCGAGTGCGGTTTTCCTGCTTGCGCTGCTGGCCAGCGTATGACGTGCCAGGGGATTTTCGGACCAGCTGAAACCTGAGAAGATGGCTTCCGGGACGGAGGAAGCCATGAAGAAAAGTCGATTCAGCGAAGAACAGATGGTCAAGATCCTGCGCGAGGCGGACAAGGGTCCGGTGGCGCGGGTGGCCAAGAAGCACGGCGTCAGCGAGCAGACGATCTACGCCTGGCGCAAGCGCTTTGGGGCGCTGGAGGCGGTGGACGTGAAGCGCCTTCGCCAGCTCGAGCAAGAGAACGCGAAGCTCAAGAAACTCGTGGCGGAGCGCGACCTCGAGATTGATGTGATGAAAGAGGTCGCGCGAAAAAAATGGTAGGCGCGCCGGCTCGACGGAAGCAGGTCGCGTACGTGCGAAGGCGCGGGATCTCGCTCCGTCGTTCGTGCGCGCTACTCGGAGTCGCGAGGTCGACGATCGGATACGAGTCGGCGCTGGCCCAGCGTGATGCACCTGTGATCGCAGCGATGCGAGAGCTTTCCGCGCAGTATCCTCGGTTCGGCTACCGCCGGATCCAGGTCTTTCTTGCGCGCCAAGGTCTCACCATGAGCGCTGACCGCGCCTATCGCATCTGGAAGAAGGCCGGGCTGCAGGTCCCCCGTCGGAGGCCGAGGCGTCGGGTGGCGACGGGCCGGCCTCCGACGCTTCCTGCGGCCGGTGCAAATCAGGTCTGGGCCTACGACTTCGTGTTCGATGCCTGCGCCAACGGCCAGCAGCTCAAGTGCCTCACCGTGATCGACGAGTACACGCGGGAGTGCCTGGCGATCGACGTGGCTGGGAGCATTCGATCTCCGCGTGTCATCGAAGTGCTCTCGAAGCTCGTCAGCGTTCGCGGAGCGCCGACCTACCTGCGATCCGACAACGGCCCCGAGTTCGTCTCCAGGGCGGTGTTGCAATGGCTGCTCGACGCGGGGATCGAGACTGCGCCGATCGACCCCGGGAAGCCTTGGCAGAACGGAGCGAACGAAAGCTTCAACGGAAAGTTCCGAGACGAGTGTCTCGGGATGCAGTGGTTCAAGAACCGAATCGATGCGAAGATCGCCATCGAGGACTGGCGGAAGATGTACAACGGGGTTCGACCTCATTCGAGCCTCGGCAATCTCACGCCGACGGAGTACGCCCGGAAAACTCCAATCAAGAGCCCGGAGGTGGCCGTCTTCTAGGAATCGTTGGTCCGAAGAAACCAGGCAGGTCACGTACCCCGCTGGCTGGGGCGAGCCGAAGCGGACGTGCGAGAGACCTTCGTGCCGCCCGCCATCTCGCGAGTGGGTGTCGCACTCGTAGTGCTCGCCATGCTCGTCGCGGGCGGGCTCGCCATCCCGCGGCTCTCCATGAGTTTTTGGGATGACGAAACCTACACCGTGGGCAACCACATCGTCGGACGCTGGAAGATCGATGAGCGCGACGGAAGCTACGAGTTCAAACGCCTCAAGTGGCCGGACGCGTTCTTCGCCTACTCCACCGCGAACAACCACGTGGGCTTCACCCTTCTCTCGCGGCTCACCTCGCGAATCGCCTGGTCGGGAGGCAAGCCCGACGATCGAATGATCCATGAAGGCGCCGTCCGGGCCCCGGCCTTCGCAGCCGGTGTTCTCTCGATTGGCGCGCTCGCATGGCTCCTGTGGCGGGCAGGTTTCGGAACGGCCGGCGTACTGGCGGCCTGGCTGCTGGCGTTGCATCCCTGGCTTCTCCGCTACCTGGCCGAGGCACGGGGTTATGCCATGGCCATGCTGTTGGGAAGCGTCGTCGCGCGCATAGGTAGATCAAGAGGGGTTTTCCTCTGTCCGGCCATGTAGCGGGATGGCAAAGCGCCCGAATTCGGGAGCGATCAGGCCCGATCCGGGAACGTGCGGACAACCAGCAATTTGTGTCAATTTGCTGACCTCCACCTGACTTCAAATTGGATAATTCAGTTTCCAATTTGAGACAGAAGGTCCGGATTTATCACGAGATTACGCACACCAAGTGCGTGATCTTCTTTGAAGACATTTCCTTGCAACCATTCATCAACAGAGGAAATGCTCGCTTTGGCAACCTTGGGACGCACACTCCATGTTACCTGAAACGGCGATCCCTTTTCGTTGTAGCCGGGGCCGGTTGTTGATCCAGCGTAAACAATAGGTGTGCCAGTATCGGTTGGGATGTTGGTTGCCTGATGTAATCCATTTACCACCTCATGATGTGCTAGAATTGTGAAATCGCGAGCGCTATCGTCATTCACCAACACATAAACCTGTGTCTCTACGCGCAGTTGCGGGTTCTTGATGGCCTCACTCAAGCAAGAACCCAAGGTCGCACCCGGCGTGACTTTGGCGGTTGTGTGCACGTAGTGAACTTCAATGGTATCGCCAGGTTGCAGATTGCCGTGCTTGCTTGCACCAACTTTCTTGCTGTAGTGGGTCACTTCCGCTTCGCTCAGTTTACCGCTGTATTTGAAGCCGGTTCCGTATCCGTGACCATCGCCGTTACCAGCATATGTCGTGAACTCACCGCCTTTGTGCTCCGCATTCTCATGAAAGTGGATGTTGCATAAATTCATAGCTGTGTGACTGGGAGCAGCTTCGAATGCGCGTGAATTTACGCCTTTCGCTGCATCTATATCACGGGGCGATTGTGGACCAAAACCGGCACCCTTTGTATTCTTGGCAAGCATTTCGCGCTGGCCGGAAATAACTTCATCGGTGGCGGCTTTGTGTTCGCCAGATGCCGCCCCAGCAGCGTTTGTCGCAAGAGCTAGCAAAAAAGCGCATATTGCAAGTGCTGAATATGGATTCTTCATGGGATTATCCCTTTGTGATGTACGAGGACTGCGGCTGAAACTGCCTTTTGGATGGGGATGTCCCGTCCGCTGTTGATCTTCTCTGAGCGGCGGCTCCGGTTTGAATCCTAGGCGACGCGCTTTGCAGTCGCCTCTTCGCTGGTTTCGGACACGGTGAGAGCTCGGACGAGCTTCTCGATGTCGCGCCACCCTT
>JAAETT010000137.1 GCA_024228115.1 bacterium | reverse complement strand
GGCCTCAGGGGCGCGCCGAGCTGCGGATCGCTGCCGAGGCCTCCACCCGCCAACGATTCAATCGGGCCATCGAACAACTCGCCGCCTGACCCGGACCGATACCCTCAGGGGCCCGGATCCAATGACGGATTGGGGCTAGGTCTCGGTTGCGTCGATCGTAGGCTATGCGAATGGGACTCTGTTCAGCGCCGTCCATCACGGACTGATACTCGGCCGTGGGAATGTTGGTCCGCGATGCCTCCTCGTGCGTAAGGGTTTCGACCTTCTTCCGGGATCCCTTCGCGGCCCGCTTCCTTTTCGCCGCCTTGCTTTTTCTCGCCGCCATGGTCTGTCCCTACTCCCCTGAGTCCGCGGATGTCTTGGCGCGAGCCCCGATTGCGCGCTCAACGATCTCGTTGAAGTGAGCTTCTATCTCGTACACATCTGTGAACTCTGCGAACGCCCATCGGCCGTAGGCACCCAGGTTGTTGACGCCCGGAACCCAGTAGGTATCCATCGTCGACTTCTTCTCCTTCGCGTCCTCACCGCGATAGCCCTTGATCTCGATGACTAGATGAAGGGGATCGTCTTTCTGGCCAACTGACGGGCGCCCTTCATCGACCAGAACGATGAAGTCGGGCCGATACTTCCGGGCCGTGGATCCAAGCCGGTAGGGCACCTCGAAACCGAGGTTGTGATTCTTCACGTAGGCTCGGACCCTCGGATGAGATTCTGCAACGCGGCAGAACTCGGCTTCCCAATCGCTATCCGTGATCGCCCAGTTGATATGACAGCGCCGCGGATCGGTCTTCCAGCGGGTCTTCTTCGACGTATTAAAGTTGACGTGCAGAGTTGACCCCGTTGGATTGTAGGGGTCCAGCACCGCCTTGATCGGTCGCTTCCCCACTAGCGTGCTGACGATTCCTGCGTGGATTCGATTGCAGGCCGTATCAGCCAGCTCCTGGTACATAAGCTGGGCCGGGTAGGTTCCGCCCTTACAGACGAGGTGCTTATCGAGCCACTGGCGAGTGATTCGCTTGAGCTGACCGAAGAGATGCAGCTTCGGCTCCTCGCCTGGATCGCGCCACTTCGTCTCCAACAGTCTCTTCGTTAGATGAAAGAGCAAGGTGGAGCGTCTCATGTCCTCCAAGTGCTCGAGGCTCAGGTCGACACCCTCACCGATGATGCCCTCGTTCCGCGTGACCGAAGGACCCACGAGTTCCGGCGTCAGAAGGAGCGTCGAGTCGTCGTTGAACTCCGCTGTAAGCCGTTCTTCCGGTAGCTCAACCCTGTAGCCCTCAACCCTCGGGAAGCGGATCTCGCAGGCGTCGCGATCGGGAGTAATCGCCTTGACCTGGATGGTGTCTCGCGGAGGCTGCGGCGGCGCCACGACCGGCTTCGCAGTGAAGTCGAAGGGTATACCCAGGACGTCAGCGTACTCGACGTTGAAGAGGCCTTCCTCGTTGAGATCGTAGGACTGGCGCCGGAGCGCACGGCCGATGACTTGCTCGCAGAGCAGCTGCGTGCCGAACGCGCGGACCCCGAGCACATGCGTCACCGTGTTGGCATCCCATCCCTCGGTCAGCATCGAAACCGAAACCACGCAACGAATGGATTCGCCCAGCCGACCCTTCTTGCCGACTGTATTCATGACCTCGCGGAGCAGGTTCTGATCGGTCAAATTCTCCGCCTGCCGGACGTCGCCAGACCGCTCGATAATCTCACGCCGGAATCGATCGATCTCATCCGCTGCCATCTTCCGGAAGTTGTCGTCAAGAGCCTCACCCGATTCGAGCTGCTCGCTGTCAATCAGGAGCGTACGAGGTCGAGCCAGGGGATCACCGTGGTCGTTGAAGTTGCGGAACAACTCCAGCCGGCCGTTCACGAAAGACTCTGTTCCGTCTTCGTTCTCTCGGATAAATCCGGAGATGTAGTCGTGGACGATCTTCGACGTGGACGTGTTGTTGCAGACGACGATGAAGCAGGGGGGAACCTCGATTCCAGCCTCCTGCCAGAGGTCATAAGTCTTCTTGTAATGCCCGTACAGCGCTTCGAGGGCTGTCTGGAGCTCGACCGGAATGCTGAGGGGATCCAGCGTCTTGCTCTTGCCACGGCCCTTCTTGGGCATCCGCGTGCGGATGTGCTCCCAGAGGTTGCGGAACTTGGGCATCTCGCCGCCGGGGATATTATCGGCGACCGGCACGCGGGGGAGCTTGACGATCCCGCACTCGATTGCATCCATGAGCGAGAAGTCGCTCATGCTCCAAGGAAATAGAGTGCCTTCCGCGTATCCGGACCCCCGAATGAAGAACGGAGTCGCGGATAGATCGAGGATCCGGTGTAGCCCGATCTTGCGTTGCACGGCCTCTAGCCCCGAGATCCAGAGGCGAGCGGCTTCGCGGTTCTTGTCCGCCTCTTTCTTGTCGTCTCCCTTCAGGTCGCCTTCGTCGTCATCTCCGGGCTTCTCGCGGTAGCAATGGTGCGCCTCATCGTTGAGCACCATGATGTTCTTCATGCCCATCAGATCGGGCATCACGCGCTGGATCATCTGACCCTCGGTTTCGAGGGTGTGAAGAGTGGGACCGCGGCCCTGCAGTAGAGACCGACCGCCCTTTGAGAGGTCTAACGTCTCCCGCAACTTGAAGGCGTGGTAGTTCGTGATGACGATCTTGGCGCGGTCGAGATCCGCCAGCATGTCACCGGGCACCAGCTCACGACTTTGGTAGTAGCTGTCAGGGTCGTTCGGCTGAAGTACGCGCAACCGGTCCTTGATCGTGATGCCCGGGGTAACGACCAAAAAGCCTCGCGTGAATCTCTTGCTATTGGGCCGGCGAACCGCGTTGATCGTCTGCCAGGCGATCAGCATCGCCATCACGGTGGTCTTCCCGGCCCCCGTGGCCAGCTTGAGCGCAAGCCGCGGCAAGCCGGGGTTCGCCTGTTCGTTGGCGACGTCGAGGTGCTCCAGAAACCGGCGCCCCTCCTTTCCCAGCTTTGGGGCTACCTCGGTGAGCCAGATTGCGGCTTCGGCCGCCTCGACCTGGCAGAAGAACGGCCGGATGGCGTTGAACTTATGGTGCCGCCAGTGCTGGAGCAGCCGGCTGGTCTCCGGGGTGACCTGCCAGTGGGCGGGATCGGGAATCTCCCGCCAGCGATCGACCCGGCGCCGGAGGTCATTGATGATAGGGGTCGGGTCGTATTGCTGATCTCCGGTGGAGAGCTCCTGCGCCTCCGCATCGAAGACGAAGTCCTTCTGGACATTGGCTTTGCCCGTGCGCTTGGGCTTTGGAATCGGTGAGATGAACTTCGCCTCGCGGCGCTTCTCAATGATCCGATTCGTCGGCTGGCCTGTCTCGTCGAGCTCCCAATGCTTCGCGGGATACTCGTAGGGCGAGTTGAGGATCGGCTTATCGAAGAATGCGTCGGTCACGGCCTCGACCACGCGCCCGCGGCGAGCGGACTCCCAGCAGCTGCCTTATCTAGCTCGGATCGATGGCGGAGGCCTGCGAGACCTGTTGCATGGATGAGGTCTTTGGTTTGCTCACCGGACCGCCCTGTCGGCACGCGATCCCCTCCGGCCCGAGATGGGCCCTCACACATTGAATCACACCGAGAACTTTCGTCCTCACGCGTGATACTAGACCGACGGGATCAAAAACACCAACAATCACGGGGAGTTACTCGGCGCCCTTCGATTCGACTCGGGCGAAACCAACGGAGTAGAGGCTCGTGGCCGGGAACTCGCTATTTCGCCAATCGCGGCGGCGCTAGTCCGCCGAAAAGCGACCACTCACTTTCTGTGTCGGAACGGCTCTCCCACCCTCGGTCAACGCACGCGCGACCATGTGGCGAAGCGCGGCGTCGAAGTCCGCCATCCCGATGAGGTCGGCGGACGCTGGCCGCTGAAGCACACCTGAGCCGTCCTTCGCTGCCTCGACCAATCGGTCCCCAGCCTCGACCAAGAACCAATCGATCAGCGCGCGACCCAGATTCGAATCCGTCAACCGGACCCCTCCGAGAGCGCAACTCAGCTCAGCCTTAAGGGAGTCGAAACGCGTCCGCGTCGTCTGACGGACGCGGAACTTGAGATGGGCGTCCGTTGCTTCCGCCTCGGACCCATCCGAGGTTGCTGGGTTTGTCTGCCCCTCAGCAGCCTCAGCGCGCCTAGCTCTGGCGGGATGTTCGGCAGGCAACGCCCGGATCGAACTTGGCCCAGAGGAAGAAGCAGCCACTCTTCCTTGCCCCTCGCCACCCCGATTCTCCGAACCCATCGCGACAGCGAGAGCTTCCTGGGCCAGCTTCAAGTCCTCATCGAAGACATCAATCGAGGCGTCTCGTGGTGGTGGCGACTTACGCATGACCTGCGTTCCCCTCTCGTCTCGTTGACGCATAGGCGGCCTCGCCACGGGTCAATGGCTGCTCCGAGCCAGCGACGCGTGTTTCGCGGTGCGCAGAAATTCGGGCTTCTACCTCGTCCGCCAACTCTCGATACTGTTCGCTCACGCGGTGAGCCGGCTCCGACTTGAGCAGTAGCGTGTTCTGGCTGTAGGCCCGGTTGACCGCAGCGGCGCTGCTGATCGTCGTCCGGAACTTGACCGACCTGCCCTCACGGTCAACGAAGCCCTCATCGAGCGCTCGCGCGTACTCTTTGGCCAGCGTCGTCCGCCGGTCCATACACGAGAGCACGAGGCCCAAGAGATGAAGCTCAGGGTTACGATCCGCCCGCCGGGCGTTCGTCACGTCCCTCAGGGCATCCGGGAGGGAGGCGATCGCCTGCTTGTCAGGCGTGACGGACAGGATGAAGTAGTCCGAGACGAGATAGGCGCTTCGGGTCGTGGCCGAAGCGTGTGGGCCCGTGTCCACGAAAATGTAGTCGTAGCACCCCATCCCCCTTAGCTCTTCGACGTGAGGCTTCAGACACTCACTGCCCAACCGCTCTGTAGCAAGGAGTGCTCGCTCGAGACCCTGAAGCGCCCGGGAAGATGGGATGAAGTCCAGCTTTGGTGGAAGCCCGCCGCCCCCACTGGCCTCAGCGCCTTCTGTGTCTGCCTCGATGATTGCATCCGCGACTGAACACTCGCCTGACACGACATCCATCGTGGACCAGAACCCCGAGCCCGCCACGCCCAGGATCTTGGTCGCGCCGTAGTTCTCATCGACATCCCAGAGAAGAACGCGCCTACCGCGCTCCGCCATCGCCGCAGCGATGTGAAGAGCGTTCGTCGTCTTGCCAACGCCTCCCTTCTGCATGCCAATGCTGATGACGCTGCCGCGTCGTACTGATGCTACTGGAACTGGTTTCATCCTCTCATTCTCCCCTAACAAATATCGTTTCATGAAACGATCGACAGGTCAAGCGCGAACGTCAACGTGCCAACGCGCCATTGTGTTAGTTCGCCGCCTCGCAGATCTGCGCCCGTGCCGAGAAGAGACTCAGCGCATGGGCTCATTCGCTCATGAGCAGACTGAACCACGCAGCTTGGCTAACCGCAGCCTGCCACTCGCGATTCGAACGGCCCGCAAGAACGCACAGCACCCAAGACGCGCACAGCCGCGTCGGCCCACCGGCCGACAGTCAGCCGAGCAAACGGGCCCGTGGACCAACGGGACCAGCACCTCAACGTCTACGCTTGGCGTCGATGCTGCTCGCTAATTGCATCTAGAATCCCCCGTTGCTGAAGCAGGTCCTGCGGAAGCTACGACTCCCCGAAGATATTCCCGCCCGGAGAATGTGTCGGGGAAGGCGGGCCCCAGATCAGCCCCCTCCCGCATGCTGAATCGCGAGCTCAACGCGACGAGACCTGAGCTCACCCCTCCAAGTCGTCGCATTCAGCCATGCCCTTTTGACTCCCGCCATGCATTTGATCGCCCAGAGCCGTCTGTCTATAAGAAGAAGATTCTTCCCCTTATTGTCTGACCAAAATGTCGGCCCTGGTTTTTCTGCCCTCGCAGGCCATTGCTTCGCGCGGTGCTCGGGAAACAGCGCGTCTTGAAGCGTAACCACTAGGCCGAGAGCCATCTCCGTCATCTCGCTGAACATCACCTGCACCCGCACATAGCCCTCTTCCTGCAGGTTCCTCAAGAGCCGTTGAACGTGGCGTTCGCTGAGAGCCAACCCTTTTGCGATGTAAGAGACAGTGATGCGCAGCCGGCGATGGTCCGGGGATGTCCCGTCCGCTGTTGATCTTCTCTGAGCGGCGGCTCCGGTTTGAATCCTAGGCGACGCGCTTTGCAGTCGCCTCTTCGCTGGTTTCGGACACGGTGAGAGCTCGGACGAGCTTCTCGATGTCGCGCCACCCTT
>JAAETT010000136.1 GCA_024228115.1 bacterium | reverse complement strand
GTCGCAGGTTTTCGCGGATTCGGGAACGTCCTGGGCCGTGGCCTCGTTGCGATGCAACGCTGGCCGTGGCGGCACCCCCGGGAACGCTGAGACTGGCCCGATGCCCCCGCTGCCAGGCCACGTTCCCCCTTTCCAGGCGCCGCGATCGCTGCGCGTGCAAATGGAGAACATCGCCTGGGAGCGAGGGCGTCGGGCGAGTCTCGGCGTTCCCTGCGGTGCCTCCACGGCCAGCGTTGCATCCCAACGAGGCCACGGCCCAGGACGTTCCCGAATCCGCGAAAACCTGCGACAATCCGGGGCGGTCGAGCTTGTGCCTTCGAAATCAGGGGCTCGGCCACTCCAGCATCCGGAGCTTCCACTCCGGGTCCTCACTCACTTCTGGCGGCGGGAGGGCAGACGCGGGCGCCCAGGCACACGCCCCTGCGGACCCCAATCGCCGGTCGGACGGGCCACGGGAACGTCGGCGCTTCGCGCCGAGCCTCCACCTCCGGTCGAGCCGGGAGGGCGGTCGCCCTGGGTCAAGGACCTTTCGACCCGGAAGATCTGAATCGGAATCCGGAACGGCGGGCTGCGTCGCCCCCCGGCCAAATGATCAGATTTCTACGCTTCTGAGTGAGCGTCTACACACTCACGACGTCCATTGGAAGCTTGCCGGCGAACTCGGCAACGAAATCACATTCACCGCGATCTCTGAACCGCTCGATGTAGTGGATCGCGAGCTCCCGGATCCGCGGTTCCATCGCGCTGACCCGCCGCGGGGTGAAGCCCCGTGAAACCAGGGAGCGCAGCCCATCATGACGCGGGGGATCCATCCCGAGCATCGACAAGAAGGCCGTCGTGTCACCCGCCTCGTTCGCACCCTGCTCGAGCGCCACCCCACCTTTGTTCGAATACGTCCGCCAGTCCTTGAAGGCAGCCAGGACATCCGCGTAGCGGGCGAAGGCCCAGAAGCCGAGCGACGGGTTGTGGTAGACCGGCGCTTCTCTCCGCAAGGCCGCATACACCGGGTAGGGGTCCTCGTGGAAGGCGTAGTCGAAGGGGTTGAAGTCGACCACGCATGCAGGTTAGAACGCTTACCTTGCGCATGCAATGTAAACGCGACATGCTGACGTCGACCCTCTGCGAGGAACGAATCCATGACTGATTCAGAACGGCGTCAACGCGGTGCGGAAATGTTGAAAGAGGTGTACGCCGGCGATGTGGTCGTCCCCCCGCCGGGTATGGCCTTTGCCGACACGATGCTGGAGCAGCTGTTCGCGGAAATCTGGACCCGGGAGGAGCTGCCGATCCGGGACCGCCGCCTTCTCATCATGGGCATCATCGCCGAGAAGGGTGAGCCCATGACGTTCGGCATCCAGGCCAAGGCCGCCCTCAAGCGCGGTGAGCTCACCCCCGACCAGCTTCGTGAAACCCTGTTGATGATCGCCAACTACGCCGGATATCCCCGGGCAGCCGCACTCCTCGGCGTCATCGAGCAGACGATCGCAGCGGTGACCAAAGAGCAGGAAGCCGCGGGCTGACCGGCGCCTTTCCTGGGATAGAATCGGAGCATGCCGTCCATCGAAGAAGTCCAGGCCCAGCTCACCGGGCCCGGCGGTTATTTCGAGATCAGCGTCGAGGAGGTGCTCGGCGAAAAACTCCCGGTGTTCAAGAATCGCGCGCGCTCGCTTCGGGAGATGTTGCAGGGCTCCGAGCGACACGACGGCAAGGAGCACCTCGTCCTCGGAGCTCGGCGGATCCGCTTCGAAGAGCATCGCCAACTGGTCGCCAGCACCGCCCGGGCTCTTCACGAACGCCACGGCATTGGCAAGGGCGACCGGGTTGCCATCCTGGCCGCCAACTCACCGGAGTGGCTGGTCGCGTTTTGGGCGACGGTCAGCCTTGGCGGCATCGTCTCTGCGCTGAACGGCTGGTGGACAGCGGACGAGATCCGCTTCGGGGTGGAACTCAGCGAGCCCAAGCTGTTGATCGCCGACCAGCGCAGGATCGAGCGCATTGCTGGAGCCGACCTCGGAACGCCCATCCTCGAGATCGAGTCCGAGTTCGCTGAACTCGAGAAATATGCCCCCGATGTGGCGTTGCCGGATTCGCCGATCGCGGAGGATGATCCGGCGGTGATCCTCTTCACCAGTGGGACGACGGGCCGGCCGAAGGGCGCCGTCGCCTCCCACAGGGGGATCGTCGGCTTCACCAGTCAGCAAATCGCGCGTGGCGCCGTCATGGCCGTGGCTTCGGGCAACCTGCCTGGCCCGAATGCACCGCAGCATTGCGCCCTGGGCACCGCACCGCTCTTCCACATGTCGGGCTTGTACACCCTGGGTGTGATGAACATGGCGATCGGTGGGAAGCTGGTCTTCCGCAAGGGGCGCTTTGACGCCGGCGACGTCTTGCGGCTGATCGAGGAAGAGAAGATCACGCAATGGACGCCCTTCGGATCGATGCTGCATCGCGTGGTCGAGCACCCGGACATCGAGAAGCGGGACCTCAGCTCGATGCTGAACACCGGCTTTGGCGGTGGGCCGGCCAGCGAAGGCGTGCAGGCCAAGGCGCGCGCGGCCTTTCCATCTTCAGCGCAAAACCTCGGCACCGGCTACGGGTCGAGCGAGACCGTCGGCGTTGTCTCGCAGATCACCGCAGATGAATTCGAAGCCCACCCCACCTCCGTCGGCCGGACCACGCCCACCATGGAGGTCGAGATCCGCGACACCACCGGAAATGCGCTTCCGGAGCCGCAGGAAGGTGAGATCTTCGTGCGAAGCGCCTACACGATCCTCGAGTACTGGCGGAACCCGGAAGCGACGGCCAGAACGCTCTTCCCGGGCCGCTGGCTCGCCACCGGCGACATTGGTCGATTCGAGGAAGGGCGCCTCTACATCAACTCCCGCGCACGAGATCTGATTCTTCGTGCGGGTGAGAATGTGTATCCGGCCGAAATCGAACATCGCCTGGAAGACCATCCGGATGTCGACGAGGTTGCCGTGGTCGGTGTCGACCACGACGAACTCGGCCAGGAAGTGAAGGCCATTCTCGTGCCCGCTCCGGGCGCCGCGATCGACACGGACGCTCTTGCTCTCTGGTGTGGCGAAACCCTCGCCGCCTTCAAGATCCCCAGCCGCTGGGAGATCCGAAACGAAAAGCTCCCACGCAATGCAGTCGGCAAGGTGCTGAAGAACGTGCTGACCGGCGAGGCCGAGCTCCTGTTCGTCGAGGAATAGGCTTCCGAGCCCGGCGGCTCGGATTCGCCGATCTGCGTTGATTGACCTTGGACAGGGTATGAGTCGCCGAACGTTGGACGCCTTTCTCCAGGCTACTCCAACGCGCGACGGGGCTGGATGACCATCACCGGGATGGCTTCCCGCGTGCCGAGCGCCCAGACGACCTGCTCGGCCACATCCTCCGGTTCCATCGAGCGGCCAAAGAGCAGGCCCTTGTCGAGCCAATCGCGAACGTGGGCGGTTTCCTCGGGGTTCCAGCCTTTCCCGAACTCGGTGCCGTGGGTGTCGCCGACCTGCAATCGGATGAAGGAGATCTCCGGATGCTCACCCTGCCAGGCCTCGACCAGCCGGTTGAGGGCGGTCTTGGTCACGACGTAGAGCCCCATGCCCCGGCGGGGAATCGCGTCATCGACGGTGATCGACGACAGGAAAAGAGCCCGCCCACGCGTCTCCGCAAGATGGGGAATCGCCGCCCTCGTAATGAGGGACGCGCCGATCAGGTTCGTCTCGACGGATCGGGACCATGCGGAGGCGTCGGCGTCCGCAAGCAGAAGGGGCCTTGCCACTCCTGTGGCATAGACGATCGCATCCAATCCACCAAAGGCCTCGACGGTCTGCACCACGGCCGCCTCACAACTCGACGCCTCCCGAACATCGCAGGCCACGGCGATCGCGCCCCCGCCGGCTTCCTTTGCCCCTGCTTCCAGGGGCTCCATGCGCCGGGACGAGAACGCCACCCGCGCGCCCTCACGTGCCAGGCCAAGCGCAGAAGCCCGCCCCAGGCCAGAGGACGCGCCGACCACGAGCACACGCTTGTTCGTCAGATCCAATGCATCCTCCGCCCGTCATCGCCACCGCTCGACACAGGTCGACGAGGGTACCGCGAATCGATCCGGGTGGATGCGGCCCGACCTCTACACGCCGAGCGGTACCTCGAGCGGTCCGCGTAGCACCGGGTTGTCGCCCCAGGCCACCTCGCCTTCGAGAGAGAGATGGGTGTAGCGGGTCAACAACGCGTCGATCGCCATGCTGGCTTCGAGGCGAGCAAGCTGGGCTCCGAGGCAGAAGTGGAGCCCATGGCTGAAGGCCAGGTGCCTCGTGTCTTCTCGCTGCACATCGAGGCGATCCGGCTCCGGAAAACGGTCGGGATCGCGATTCGCTGCACCGAGAAGCAGGACGATCTGGTCGCCGCGTTTCATGTCAACGCCCGCGAAGCGCCGATCCCCGGTCACCATGCGTGACGTCAACTGCACCGGACTATCGAAACGCAGCAGCTCCTCGATCGCCCCCGGGATGCGATCGGGCTCCTTGCGGAGGATCTCCAGTTGTTCCGGATTGCGAAGCAATGCGACCATCGCGTTGGAGATCAGCTTCGTCGTCGTCTCGTTTCCTGCGACGAGAAGAAGCACCAGTGTCGTGAAGAGCTCCTGGTCGGACAGCCGATCCCCTGCCTCTTCCGCGGCGACGAGCTCGGCGAGGAGATCTCCACGCTCCTCATGGCGTCGCTCGACGATCTTCTCTGCGAAGTAGTCCCTCATCTCCTGCATCGCTTGCCAGGCCCGACGTTGATCCTCGAGGCTTTGTCCGCCCAACGTTCGGATTGCCTCGTCCGACCAATGATGGAATCGTTCCCGGTCGCTACTCGGCACGCCGAGCATCTCAGCGATCACGATCACTGGAAGCGGCGCGGCGAAATCCCGCACGAGTTGCAGCCTTCCTCCAGGTCGATGTTTCGCCAGGAGCTCGTCGATGAGCTCACTGATCCGCGGCCGCATCGCTTCGATCTTGCGCGGCGTGAATGCCTTGCTCACCAACCCTCGCAAACGAGTGTGATCCGGTGGATCGAGCCGCAACATGGAGGAGATCCCGGCTTCATACATGTCCGGCAGACCGGCGAGCAGGCGCCTGCGCGTGATGATTGGATAGCGGCGCATGTGGCGCTCGTCGGAGGAGAAGCTGCGATCCGAGAGCACCGCCACCACATCGTCGTAGCGCGAAAGCACCCAGCCATCCGCGGCGTAGGCTCGGTGAACCGGTGATTTCTCCCGAAGCTCCCTGTAGAACGGGTAGGGGTTCACGCGGAGGTCGGAGCGCATCGGATTGAAAGCGATGCCGCTCTCCACGCGTTCCCGGGTGAGGCCGACGATCCCGAAAGTCGCAGACCGCAGCGAAAGAAAACGATCCTCGAGGCGATGGTTCCAGCTCAACTCGGGCTCCATGGGCACGGCGTTCCGGCGGGCTGTCCCTACCGGGTAGCAAGGCGCGTGCCTGGCCAGCCACCAGCAGTAGAGTGATTCACAGTTCTTTGACACCCACCCTGCCGCCCCTTGCGGACGCTGCATGCCGGAAGCTGCAGGCCGAGCGCGTTGGCGGCCAGGCCCAGGCCGCGTATCGTGAGCCCATGCCGGAGCCTCTTCCAGGATGATCTTGGCATGACTTCCAGGACCCTCACCTGGATCTGGTTCGGCGCGATCTTCCTGCTCGTGCCGTGGCCCTGGATCGGATTGGGAACTTCCCTCGTCCCCGCTCTCCGCTACGGGATGCTCGCGGGCGCTGGGCTTGCGGTCGCAGCAGCAGAGGGTGCCCAGGGGCCCGCACCTCTCCTGATCGGGACGCTCTGCCTGGCATTCGTTCTCTTTACGTGCCTCTCGTGGTGGTTGGCGAGAACCATCGCAAGGCTTCTGGCCCGTTCGAAGCCGCGGGTTCAAATCGCGTTGACGCTCCTCTGCATTGCGGTCGCGCTCCTGGTCGCGTTGACCACCCAGCCGTATCGGACCCCCTATGGCCACGCCGAGCGCGGCGGACTGATCGAGATCCTCTCGTGAGGTGGATGGTCTTCGTTGCCATGCTGGCTCCGCTGGTTGCTCAAGCTAGCCCTGCTTTCGAACGCACGGAGGTTCGCGAAGCGTGCGAGGGCTTCGACCCGCTACGCCGCGCCTTCTACGGCGACACCCATGTCCACACGACCTTCTCCTTCGATGCCTGGGGACAGGGAACCCTCGCCGGGCCTCGCGAAGCGTATCGCTATGCGCGAGGTGAACGAATTGGCATCCAGCCCTACGCAAAGGACGGAACGCCCCGCGCACATGTCGAACTTCGCCGGCCCCTCGATTTCGCGGTCGTCACCGATCACAGCGACCTGATGGGGGAGACCCGCATCTGCCGTGATCCCGAGCTCCCAGGCCATGACTCGATCGTATGTCGCGTCGTACGGCGTTTCCCGATGCTTGGTTATGGGTTGGTGAACGGACACATCTATTCGAGCACGGAGCCCAGGCGATACCGGTTCTGCGGGCCCGATGCGGTCCACTGCCTCGAAGCTGGCCGGGGGCCCTGGAAGGAAATCCAAGCGGCAGCCGAGGCATATTACGATCGCAGCTCGAGTTGCGATTTCACGACCTTCGTCGGCTACGAGTGGACGGGGATGCCCGGAGGCGCCAACGCCCATCGAAACGTGATCTTTCGAAACGAGATTGCGCAGGCCTACCCGACCACCTACCTGGAGACGCCAACCGCCGAAGGCCTGTGGAAGAACCTCGTAGCCGAATGTCTCGACGGAAACGACCGCTGCGATGTCCTGGCGATCCCACACAACTCGAACGTGAGCGCAGGAACGATCTGGACGACCAGCCGCAGCAATGGCCAACCCATCGAAGCCTCCGACGCCGCAGCCCGCATGCGCCTCGAACGTCTGGTCGAGATCACCCAGCACAAGGGCGATTCGGAGTGTCGGGCCGGCGCAGAAGACGAACTCTGCGACTACGAGACCCTGGCGATGCGCGTCATGGCAGACATGGCGACACCCTGGAGAAAGCCCGATCTGCCTCCGATGCTGTACGCCAGGGAAGTCCTGACCGAAGGCCTCGCGCAGGGCGAGCGGCTCGGCATCAACCCGTTTGCATTCGGGATCATCGGCTCGACCGATACGCATTTCGCAACACCAGGGATGGTCGACGAAGACCAGCACCGCGGGCACGCCGCTGGCTCTGTGAGCGGACGGTTGGGGCCCCGCGCCATGCCCGATGTTCCGTTCTTCAATCCGGGGGGACTCGCCGTCGTCTATGCCGAGGAGAACTCCCGGGATGCGCTCTTCACGGCGATGCACCGACGCGAAACCTACGGCACGAGCGGGCCGCGCATCGGCGTTCGCTTCTTCGGCGGCTGGGATTACCCAGAGGAACTATGCGAAGCGCCCGATCGGATCGCTCGCGCCTACGCCGGCGGCGTCCCGATGGGTGGTGAGCTTTCCTCCGGGGGTGTCACCGGCCCCCCGCGATTCCTGCTCTCGGCGCTTCGCGATCCGGCACCGAGCGGCGCCCCGCGTACGCCCTTGCAACGCCTTCAGATCGTGAAGGGCTGGCTCGAAGGCGGCGAAGGCCACGAACGCGTGTACGAGGTAGGCGGCTCACCGGACAACCTTGCCGATGTCGAGCTTTCCACCTGCATTCAACGAGGGCCCGGCCACGACCAGCTGTGCAGCCTGTGGACCGACCCGGACTTCGACCCGGCGCAGCCTGCCTTCTACTACGCGCGGGTCGTGGAGAACCCGAGCTGCCGCTGGACCCAATATCATTGCAATCGCGCAGGCGTCGATTGCGCCGACCCCTCCACGATACCCGATGGGATGAGCGCTTGTTGCGACCCCGCGGTTCCAGCGACCATTCAAGAGCGCGCTTGGACGTCCCCGATCTGGATCGGACGTTGACCTAGCCGCCCTGCGTGGCGGCGAGGTCCCGCCGCATCGCACGATGCGGAATGCCAGCGTCGCCGAACTCGGGACCGTGAGCCGTGTAGCCCAATGCTTCGTAGAACGGGATGGCGCTCACCTGGGCATTCAATCGCATCCTCTGGGCACCGAGCCGGGACGCCTCGGCCTCCATCGCCCTCATCAGCGCACGCCCAACGCCTCCGCGGCGCCCCACCGCCTTCACCGCCACACGCTCCGCTTTTCCATCGCCATTCACGATCCGGAGACGCGCCGTGCCAAGGATCGTGTCGCCATCCATCGCCAGGAAATGCGTGCTCTTCCCGTCGAGGCCATCCTCCTCTATCTCGAGCGGCACCTTCTGCTCGTCGACGAAGACCTCCAGGCGAAGAGCCAGGCAATCCGCGAAGCGGTCCTGGCCTACGATCGAAACACGGAGCATGGCAAGAGACTATGTCAGAATCCCGCTCATGAACTTCCTCGGCCACGCGATCGTGGCGAGCCGCGAGCGGACGGAGCCGGCGTTCGTGCTCGGCTCCATGCTCCCGGATCTCGTCCACATGGCAGGGGTGCGGCTTGCGACCGTGCACCAGATAGACGTTGCCGCAGGCGTCGCGCTCCACCACACGACGGATGCCGTATTCCATGCAGCACCGACCTTCGTCTCCCTGGTCGTGAAGGCCACTCATTGGCTGGCGGACGCAGGCATGCGAAAGGGGCCAGCGCGAGGCGTAGCGCATATCGGCACGGAGTTGCTTCTCGACGGGGCCTGGGTACGTCGTCAGGGTGTGCCCGCAGCCTACGAGGAGGCTCTCCGCGAAGCGCCCCGGATCGAAGCCGATTGCGTCTTCCGCGGCCGCGAACGGCCTGCGAAGGCTGCGATCTTGTCGCGAACCTGCGCGCGCGTAGCCGATCTCGGGCTGGCCGAAGGCTATCGGGAGCCGAGCTTCGTCGCTGAACGTATCGTGCGCATCCTCAGCAGGCGCCCCCGGCTCGCCCTCGAGCCCGCAGAGATCGGAATCTTGCGAGACTGGGCAGAAGAGTTCGATGCACGGATCGAAAGCTCGAGCGCGCAGCTTTGGGATGAAGTGTGGAGCGGCCTCGAACCGGCAGCGTGGTACGCTGGAACCCGATGAAGATCGACGGCGGATTGATGGTACCGGCTCAGGAAGCGGCCGAAGCAGCGCGACACCTCGAAGCCCAGGGCTTCGACGCCGGTTGGAGCTTCGAAGGCCCCCACGACCCCTTCTTCCCCCTCGTGCTTGCGGGCCAGGCGACGGAACGGCTCGAACTGGGAACCGCCGTTGCCGTTGCGTTTGCGCGCAATCCGATGATCTGCGCGGGCATCGGCAACGACCTGCAGGTCCTGACACGGGGACGCTTCATCCTTGGCCTCGGCACCCAGATCCGCCCGCATATCGAGCGGCGTTTCAGCCAGACCTGGTCGAAGCCGGCGGCGCGGATGCGCGAGTTCGTCCAGGCGATCCAGGCCATCTGGCGTTGCTTTACCGACGGAGAGCGCCTCGATTTCCGCGGCGAGTTCTACACCCACAACCTGATGATCCCGGCTTTCAACCCGGGGCCGAACCCGTTCGGCATGCCGCGCATCTTCGTCGCCGGCGTCGGGCCCAAGATGGTGGAGGTTGTCGGCGAGGTTGCAGACGGGTTCTTCGTACATCCGTTCCACTCTCCGGCATTCCTGGCGAAGGAAACCCTACCGGCCCTCGATGCAGGGCTCGCCACCAGCGAGCGCGGGCGAAACGACCTCGAGATCTCGTGTCAGACCATCACCGCGATCGGAAGCAACGACGAAGAAATCGCCACCGCGCGCCAGAAAGCCAAGGGGCAGATTTCCTTCTATGGCTCGACGCCCGCCTACAAAGGCGTACTCGAGCACCATGGCTACGAAGGACTCCAGCCCGAGTTGAACCGGATGTCCAAGGAAGGCAAGTGGCTGGAGATGATCACGCGGATCGACGATGACCTCTTCGATGTATTGGCCGTGAGCGGAACCCCGGCAGAAGCCGGACGGCGGCTGCGCGCCCGCAATGGGGACTTCGCCGATCGCACCACGTTGATGCTCTACAACGAGACCGAGCCCGAAGCCCCAGCCGACCTGATTCGGGCAGCCAAGGAAGGCTGACACCACCGAACGTGTCTCTTCCGTCGTGCCTAACGGATCTTCGGATCCGTTCGTCCAGCCCTGGCACGATGGGTGAGCACCGCGGACCAGACGACACAGAGAAGGAGTCCTCCCGCCTCCCGAGGTGCCTCGTCGGTAGACGTTTTCATCTCGAAGGAAGTGAATGCCTCCTGTCGGCTATCCAGCAGGCTTGGCATCCAGACGAGGAACAAGACGATGAAGAGTCCGAGCGCCGCGGCGTTCGGCCAGAACGGGAGACGACCTGCAGCTCCCATCGCGGCGAGAACGAGAGCCAGGCCATAGATCCCCATCCAGAAGATCGGGTCGGGATCGTTCCACTGCACGGCAACCGAGAGCGCGAAGAGAACCGCCATCCCGGCAGAAGCTGCCCGGAGCCCTTGGGACAAACGATCAGGCCTTCGGCCGGCCGAAGGCTCCGCCCTCGCGCAAGCTTGCGAGCTTGCCGGCGTCATAGCCGAGAACGTCGGTCATCACCTCGTCCGTATGCTGACCCACCGTTGGAGCCCAACTGGGAATCGGAAGCTCCTCACCGGGGAATTTCACCGGGAAGGGCAGCATATCCGCACCATGCTCCTCATGCGGGTAGAGCGGGAAGCGATCCTTGAATTGGGGATCCTCGGCGATGGTTTTCGGCGTGTTCACCGGTGCGATCGGAAAATCCTTTTCGCCACCGAGGCGGATCCATTCGTCGGATGTCTTCGTCTTGAAGACATCGCGCAGGATGGCCTGGAGCTCCCGATTGCCGCGGGCGTGATCGGCAAACTTCGACCCGGGCCAACGCTCGAAGAGTTCCTTTCGTCCGATCGCGGCGCAGAAGTTCTTCCAGAATGCCTGCTCCGAGGCCATGAACAGGACGGAACCATCCGCCGATTCGTAGAGCTGATAACGCACGCCTTCTTTCATGCCGGCCGTTCCCGGCGCCCGGCGTACGTAGTCATCGGCCTTGTTGCCGGTCACCACATCCTCCGGCCGGTCGTAGGCCAGCCAGGATTCGATCCGGTACCAATCCATGTAGGCCGTGGAATCGGATTGTCCGATCTCGAGTTCGGAACCCTGGCCGGTCTCGCGGGCTCGTATGACGGCGGCGAGGATTCCCATCGCGCCGAACATCGGACCCGCGTGCATTCCGATCGAAGCGTGTTCCGGGATGTAACTGAAGCCCTCCTCGTCCTGCTCCGGCTTCACGACGCCACCCCAGGTATCGAAGGCGATTCCGTGAGCCGGAAGTTCCCGGTAGGGGCCCGTGGCGCCGTAACCCGAGAGATTGCAGAAGACGATCTTCGGATTGATCTTCTTCAGGTCTTCATAGCCGAGACCGCGCCGGCCCAGGGCTCCCGGGCGCATCGCCTCGATCACCACATCGGCTCCGCGCACCAGATCCTCGTAGATCGCGACACCCGAAGGCGTGCGGAGATCGAGCGTGATGCTCTTCTTGCCGCGGTGCACGTGCAGATGAAGTAGCGAGACGCCATCGATGATGGGCCAGGTCATGTCGCGGATGTAGTCACCGGAGGGCGCCTCGACCTTGATCACCTCGGCGCCGAGATCGGCCAGATGGGTCCCCATCGCGCCGGGCCCGAGCAGCGAACTCTCGATCACGCGCAGGCTACCGAGGGGCGGTGCGGGTTGTTTCATTGAAACTCCTTGTCGAGCGAGGAGATCGGCTGCCACAGATCGGCCCGCGAACTGCGCACGATTTCGTACGTCGCGGAGTGCTCCTCGGTGAGGTCGAGATCCATGGTCAGGCGTCCAGAGCAGGTTTCCAGTCGTCGCCTTTGCGTTTCCACGGATTGTCGTCGGCATCCCTGGGAAGAGCGACCCGAGCCTTGCAGCGCGTAGGCGTCTTCTCGCCCACCATCAACTCAATCGAGAGATCCACCCATCCACAGCCGAGGTCGTCCGTGCTGACAGCGTCGACCTTTCCACGGAAGATCATGGTGTCGCCGGGAAAGACGGAATCGCTCATACGGAACTGGATCTTCCCGAGCCGACCCTTGGGCCCGGTCCAATCCGTGATGTACCGCTCGAAATAGGCCGCATTGTGCGGCGTATTGATGAAGATGTGCCGGATTCCATTTCGCTCCTGGGCGAAATCCTTGTCGTGGTGCATGGGACGCCAGTCGCGGGCTGCAAGCGCACCAAGGACGACGGTCGACGGCGTGACATCGATCCGAAGCTCGGGAAGCTCGGTACCGACCGAGACCTGCTCCAGGGTGAGTTCGTTGATCTGCATGAATCAGTCCCTCTTGTAGCCGAAGCCGGTGTAGCTCTCGATTGCGCAAAGCTCACCGTTCTGATTCTCGATCTCCAACTCGAGCACCCAGAAACGGCCCGTCCCCAGCTTGGTCGTCTTGAGGTCACTGACCGAACGCAGGATCTGCACGGTCTTCAGACGATCCCCGATGCGAACCGGTTCGTGGAAGGTGATGGTGTTGTCGGTCATCACCGCCTCGGGGAGGCCTAGCGCCTCCTTCAGATCGAAGTGCAGCTGCATGGCGACGGCCTCCTCCGTGCGACCCGGCGACCAGTAGTGGGGGCGGAACCAGACGGAGATCATCGAAGGCGGTGCGATCGGGCCGCCCGTAATCTCGTTGGCGGTCTTCTCGTCCCAGAAGAGCGGGTTTCCGTTCCGTACCGAGGAACAGGACGTGAAGACGTAGCCCTGCTCGACGTCGAACTCGCCGTTTTCTTCGTACCTTCGCTCACCGATCCAGCTCTCGACCTCAGCCGGAAGATCCGACATCCGCGCCTCCATTCATGCAATCGCGCCGCGTTCCGACAACCCGTTGATCTCGTCTACCCCGAGGCCTGCCTCACGCAGGAGCGCCTCGGTATCGCTCTTCGAGGCGTCGCCGGCAGCGATCGGACCCTCGCCGCGAACCTGGCCCGCAAATACGGGTGCAAGCTGGGAGAACCTTCCCTCACTTGGATGTTCGGCCTCTGCAAAGGCGTGGCGGGCACGAAACTGTGGGTCGTGTACCAATTCGCGGATTTCGTAGACCGGCGAGAGGCATGTATTCGCCGACGCCAGCTGCGCTGCCCACTCATCGCGCGTCTGCCGGAGGAGGGCCGCGGAGAAATCCGCACGCATCTGCTCCTGATGGCTGTCGTCGTTCTGGTGAGAGAGCCATTGCTCACAGCCCAGGCCCTTGCACAGGTTGGCAAAAAACTGCGGCTCGATCGCGCCGACGGCAACCCATTTGCCGTCGGCGCACTCGTAGGTGTCGTAGTAGGCATAACGTCCCGTCAGTACATCGTGGCGCGGCCCGGGTTCGGCATCTGTCGCCAGGTGCTGGTCGATGTAGAGGGACATCAGCGTCAGCACGCCTTCGGCCACGGACACATCGAGGTACTCGCCCTCGCCTGTCTTCGTCCGGCGCAGAAGTGCGGCCATGATGGCCATGGCTGCCTGCATGCCGCCCGCGGTGCTATCGGCAATGGTCGCACCCGGGATGGGCGGTTTGCCTCCGGGGCCCGGTTCGGTGCAGGCGAGGTAACCGCCGACCGCCAGATAGTTGAGATCGTGACCCGCCCAGTTGGAAGCCGGGCCGTTCTGGCCGTAGCCACTGGTCGAGCAGTAGACGATGCGAGGATTCACTTTGCGCACATCCTCGAAACCGACCCCGAGCCGGTCGACGACCCCGGGACGGAAGCTCTCCAGGATCACGTCCGCTTTTGCCGCCAGGCGAAGGAATGCGGCCTTGGCGCCCTCGTCCTTCAGATCGAGGCGTACCTGACGAAAACCGCGATTCGCCGAATAGGCCCAGAACGCGGGCTGCGTCTGGAGGCCAGCCTTCTTGGGAGGCACGCCCACCTTCACCACCGTCGCCCCGTAATCGGCAAGGATCCGGGTGCATCGGGATCCAGGACCCACCGTGGAGAAATCCAGCACCTGGATGCCGTCGAGCGCGGGGAGCGTGGAAGACACGCTTGAAATATATACGATACGTTGCGTATTGGAAATGATCCCGTGGAAACCCCCAGGGGAAGTGATGTGCGCTGACACCTGAGCCCGGATGACCGCGTGATAGCCTGCGCTGCATGGCGGTGACTGCATGACGACGATTCGACGTGAAACCGGATTTCTCGAGCGCGACGGCGAGCGCATCTACTATGAGGATGCCGGTGAGGGCGATGCGGTCGTCCTCTCCCACGGGGCGGGCGGAAACCACGCCATCTGGTTCCAGCAGGTGCCGGTCTTTGCGCGCCATCGACGCGTGATCACCTGGGATCACCGGGGCTTCGGACGCTCGACGGCCCTCGGAGGTGCAGCGGCGCCGGCCGTCTCGGCGGACGACCTCTTCGCCCTGCTCGACCACCTGGGCATCGGTCGGGCCGATCTGGTCGGCCAATCGATGGGCGGCTGGACGTCGCTACTAGCCGCTCTCCAGGAGCCGGCTCGAGTGCGCCGCCTCGTGCTCGCAAATACACCGGGCGGAATCCAGACGCCGCAGCTCGACGCAGCCTGGAAGGAGTTGGGCGCGGGCAGCCTGGATGCGCCGGAGGCGTTGGGTCGTCACCCGGCACTCGCCGAGAGCCTGACCGAGCGCCGGCCCGAGCTGGCCTATCTCTATCAGATGCTGAGTCGCTTCGGCGAACCCGACCTCGGCAAGATGGCGCTCGACCTGATCACGACGAAGGTTGGACGGCCCCAACTCGCGGACCTCAGCTGCAGCGTGTTGTTCACCGCAGGTGACGAGGATGGCCTGTTCTCGCCGGAGTTGATCCGGGCGACGGCTGCACTCGTTCCGGGCGCCCGGGTCGAAGAATTCTCGGACACCGGCCACTCGCCCTACTTCGAGCGCCCGGAGGCATGGAACGAGATCGTGGGCGAATTCCTCGGGATTCCTTCGACGAGCTAGCGACACGCCTCGCACGGGGTTCGAGGGTATTTCCCCTGGGGGAATTTGACTGAAGTTCTTGCTTTAATGATGCCCAACACGAGACGATATGGGTGGACAACCCCTCAACTTTCTTGGGAGACCCCATGGAAACTCGTCACCAATTCATCGCCGGCGCCGCCATGCTCCTGTTCAGCGCCACCCTCCTTCTGCCCGCCATCGCGGACGCCCGCGGCTCGAGCCGTCGAAACTACGCGAAGGAGATGCGTAACGATCGCATCCGCAAGGACTACCAAAAAGAGCGCCGCGACCGCGAGGACCGGTATTACAAGGAGCGTGCCGAACGCCAGGAACGCTATTACGAGCACCGCGAGAAACAGACCGACAAGTACATCGCTCACTCGGACCGCGTCTGGGGCACCACCCCGGGAGGATCAGGTCCGGGCCCGGCGCCCGCCGGCGGCCCGTGCATGTATGGCGCGAACGATGAGGTCCTCCACCGCCCGGCGGGGGCGGTCTGCAAGGGAGACAAGCCTGCGCCGAGGCAGCAACCCACCGCGAAGCAAGCACCGGCAGCGCCCGCCAAGCAGACCAAGGGAACCTGCGTCTACGGCAAGAGCGGCAAGCTCATGTGGAGTTCGCCCGGCTCCGAGTGTTGACGATCTCCCGGCATGGCCGGGAGATCGCTAGCGCGGCGTCTCGTCCAGCTCCCGCGCACGAGCCGCGAGTGAGAGGAACTCCGCTCGCCGCCCGGACGGGTCTTCGCCGAGGGCGGAGCGGGCCGCCTGCCGAACGACCACCCAGGCGTCCGGACGGTCGTCGAGCCGATCATCGTGGCGCAGCAGCGTCCCGAACAGGGCCACGGAAGCGCCGTACCGAAAGTCCTCGGAGGCCTGTTCGAAGCCCATCGCTTCGCCGTCGACGAAGGTCTGCAGCAGCCGGCTCTCACCGCCGCCGGCCGGCTTGTAGCGCACCTTGATCGAGCACAGCTCGCTCCTCGCGGCACCTTCGGCTGGGCCCTTGCGAGCCTGGTATCGAAGCGGGGCGGGCTCTCCCGGAAGGCCTTCGCCAGCGGCCGGAACGATCTCGTAGAAGGCCGTCACGTTGTGCCCGGCACCGATCTCCCCCGCGTCCACTTCGTCATCGTCGAAGTCGCGGGTCGCCAGGCGGCGATTGTCGTAGCCGATCAGCCGATAGCCCGCGACGCGGAGCGGATTGAACTCCACCTGGAGCTTCACGTCCTTCGCGACGGTGACCAGTGTGCCCCCCGCTTCGTGCACCAGCACCTTTCTCGCCTCGTGGAGCGAATCCAGGTAGGCGTAGTTTCCATTGCCCCGGTCGGCCAACTCCTCCATGGTGGCGTCCTTCAAGTTCCCCCTCCCGACACCCAGCACCGTGAGGAAGACGCCGGACTCACGCTCCTCCTCGATGCGTCGGACGAGCTCCGAGCGGTTGGTGATGCCGATGTTGAAATCGCCGTCGGTCGCCAGGATCACCCGGTTCACGCCGTCTTCTCGAAACGCCTGCCGTGCCAGCGCATAGGCGCGAGCGATCCCCTCGCCACCATTGGTAGAGCCGCCGGCCTCTAGCCGCTCGAGGGCGGCGAGGATCTCCTGCTTGCGGTCCCCCGGCGTGGGCTTGAGCACGACTCCGCTCGCACCGGCATACACGACGACGGCCACGCGATCCTGGGGGCGAAGTCGCTCGACCAGCGTCGCCATCGCACGTTTGACGAGGGGAAGCTTGTCGGGCGGCTGCATCGAACCCGAGACGTCCAGCAGGAAGACGAGGTTGCGGGGGGGGAGTTCCTCCTCGGAGATCGCTGCGCTCCGAAGGCCGATCATCACCAGCTGGCGATCCGCCGACCAGGGTGCGGCAGCCCACTCCGTGGTGACGCCGAAAGGCGCGTCACCCTCGGGCGCCGCATGGTGGTAGGCAAAGTAGTTGACCAGCTCCTCGATTCGGACGGCTCCGGCCGGCGGAAGTCGATCCTCTCGAAGGAAGCGTCGGACATTCGCGTAGGAGGCCGTATCGACGTCGATGGAGAACGTGGAAAGCGGCGTGTCCAGGGGAGAGTGGAAGCCCTCGCTCCCCGCAGCGTCGTACTGCTCGGTGTTCCAGGCCGGCGCGGGCGGCGAGGCCGCATCCAGCACATAGCCGAGCGACCGGAGTTCTGAGGATGGGGCGCCGCGGCCCTTGGTCAGGCGTCCCACATCGATGTAGCGGCGGATACGCGCCCGCGAGATGTCGGAGTCGGTATGGCTCTCGGCCACCTCATCCACTTCGGCCGCCGGCGCCTCGTCCCCGAAGAGGGCGCAGCCTCCAACGAAGGCCAACGTGCCCAGCAAGCACACCCACGCTCCTACCAGTCCCCATCGGATTCCGTTGGCCATTCCGCAGCCCTCCTGTGCTTCCCCCACCCAGCAAGGACACCGGACCCGGCGCGTCGGTTTCCGATTCTGCTCGCTAGGCGCGCGAGCTGGCTCCGGCGCAGACACGATACGCTTCCGGCCAAGCACGGAACCCTGGTTCTCGGCATCGTGTGGTGGATCTGGGAGAAATCCCACCGCAAGAGCCATCCCATCTGACCCGGGCACCAGACGGCCGTCCCGCTTCCATCCATCCGGTATCCGCCAGTCAGCGAGCCGTCGTGATGTAACCGACCTGATCGTTCAGGTAGATGTATTCCGTCATGAAGCTCAGCTCGAGAAGGAGCAGCTCGACGACACCGACGGAACCCGCGTCGAGCCAACTCGGAGTGGAATCGATCGCGGATTCGTGATCAGTGCTCGGCTCTATTCGGCTCCGTTCCCGGTGGCGCAGCGGTGGTGGGTTCTTCGTCGCGCACGTACCCGAGTGCCCGCAAGCTCTCGAGGACATCGTCGTCCATCGACGCCTCTTCGGCCGCCCGCTCCGAGGAACCTGCGGCGTCGCCGAGAGCAGAGCGCAGTCGATCGAGGGCGTCGGGGTCAACGTCATCGGAATCGAGTGTCTCGGTCTCATCGGGATCTTGGAGAAGGTCGTAGATCTCCTCTCGAACGACGTCTCCATCCTGCGTGGTGGAACGGATCAGTTTGAATCGCGGTCCAACGGCCGCTGCCAGTTCGACCTTGTAGGGCTCGAGCGTCTTCTGGCTCGCGCTCGCTGGAAAGATGTCGAGCGAGATCCGCGGATACTCGAGAGATGACGCCACGACGCGATCCGATGGGATCGTGCCTCGAAGGTCGATGCCCTGCGCGTTCTCAGGAAGATCGAGTCCGGCGGCTGCAAGTACGGTTGCGTGGATGTCCGTGATATGAACGAGCCGCTCTTCGACGGCGCCCGCTTCGAAGCCCGGCCCGCGCGCGACGAGGACGATGCGGATATTGCTGTCGTAGAGATTGAAGATATGCGTGAAATGACCGTGGTCGCCGAGATTCTCACCGTGGTCGGAGAGGATGAAGACATACGATTCGTTCTCGTCGTCCGCACGGTCGATCGCTGCATCGATCGCCGCGACGAGTGCGCGGGAAAGATCGTCCGTCATTCGCAGGGAGCCCTCGTACATCCGCGCCAGCGCATCCCACTCGACCTCCGTGAGTGGCTGCGCACGCCCGTAGTGTCGATAGATGACGAGTCTCGCGACCGAGTCGGGATAGAAGCGCTGGATCGTCTTCCAGCGAATGCCGCGAGTTGGAATGAAATGTCGAGCGGCTTCCCAGCTTGGCAGATAGGGGAGATGGGGCTCGACGAGGTTGACAAAGAGGAAGAGCGGGCGTTCGGAATCGCGCTCGTTGTTGAGCCAGGTTCGGACCTGCTTCACGACGTAGTGATCTTCGGCAGGTGGCGCGGCGCCGGAGAAATCCTGCGCAAGTCGTTTTGTGTGTTCGGCGTAGATGCCCCTGTTCAGGTCTTCGAAGTGTTCGAAGCCTCGCGCGAGCCCGCCGTGGTCCGTAATCCAGATATTGCCGCTGAAGCCCGCAGTCTGATAACCGGCGTCCGCGAGCTGTTCGGCCAATAGTGGGAGTGCGCCCGAGACCTTCGAGAAGGTCTGATTCCCTTTGTGGATCTTGGGAGATACGCCCGTGAAAAGCGATCCGTGCGACGGCAGCGTCCAACTCGAGGAGGAATAGGCCCGATCGAATCGCGTAGATTCAGCACCGAAGCGCTCGAGGAACGGAGATGTGGGTTTCGGATACCCGTAGAGGGAGAGCCGGTCGGCTCGTGCCGTGTCGAGGACGATCATCGCAATGTTCGGCGGGTTGGATCGTACGTCCTGGCAGCCGGTCGTTCCGAGTGGCACGAGGAGAGCCGCAACCGCGGCGAGGATGCGGATACGACCGCGATGGATGTCACGCCCGTGGGTGGCGTCGAGCGCTCTCACCAATGGTCTCCTGTCGTGCCCGCGGGCCTCTGCTGACGACGAATCCGCGGATCCATCGCGCGCGGGACGTCCGGATGTAGAACGGCCAGCTCTTGACGAAGCTTGTCCCGAACTCCGCCATTGTGCCGAATGAATCGGTCGACCCAGTATGCCAACGGATGCTGCACTTGGCACGTGGCGAGACCGCCTAGCGTGGGTCGATCCCGAAACGTCGACCTCGCGTCGTCGAACGTGCCCGCGCGCAAGCTCAGGATTCCGACCGGCGGCTACTGGCCATGGGCGACCTGGTAACCGAAGTCCCCGCAGAACCATCCGTTGCGTTCATTGCACGAATCGGACTGCCATCTGACAATTCGGCCAGCGTGTAGACGACACCGCCGATCGTGAGATCGAGAGAGACGATCGTGGTGAGAGGGCTGGTGATCGAAGCCACCGCATAGACGACAGTGCCGCCCCCTGAAGGGGTTGGCCTCATAGCAGGTTCAGTCGACCGATTCCCTGGTCCCCGGCCTCTTGATGCGGGCTGTATTCCCGGGTCGTCTTCTCGTGTCGTTTCACGGTCGAAACGGAGTACCCACGAGCCCAGAAGTACCCTCATCCTCTTCTGAGTCGGTGGACGTGTCCTAACCGGCTTCGCTCATCGCGTAGCGGGCGCGAAGCCAAGCGGGCGGAAAGAAGCCGACCCACACGGCGACCAGGCAAGGCAGATAGTGGAGCCCCCGTGCGACCGTCAGACCGGCTGCCAAAGCCACGTCCCCCTCTGCCTCGGCCCAGGCGATCCCATTCGCAAGCAGGCACACCACGACCAGGGAGCTCGTGCAGATCGTCCACAGCAGAAACACCAGCGCGTTGAAGGGTTCGGCGAGCCCGAACGCAACACGCCGCCTCGCGTTCAACCATTCGCGACAGGCTTCCACAGCCGACCAGGCAAGGGGCAGCGCGTACGAATACTGCGCCGCCCACGCGCTCGCGAGGCCAGCGTGGTAGACGGGCAGATCGGTCTGGGCCTTCAACTCCCAGGCGAACGTCGCGATCAGGCCTGCGGCACTCCCCATTGCGGCCACCAGCCCCAACGTTTCATCGGGCCGAAACGCTCGCCAGACGAAGCAGGCGAGCAGGACGAAGCCGCCCCTCAACAGGCTCTCGCCGGCAATGAACAGCCCCCTCCCGAGCGCCGCGCTTTCGACCGCGGTCGCGATCGGAAAGACGAGCATCCCGCCGGAACTCAGAGCGATCGCCCACGCAGCGAGAATGTGCGCTCCCCCGTCTGGCGCGGCGCGGCGATTGCGGATCGCGTGAATGCCAGCCATGAGGCCGGCAACGCAGAAAACGACCCTTCCGGCAGTGAGGAAATAGGGTGCGATAACTTCCATATCGGTGGACCGTGGGAGACCGGGATCCCCAGCGACCCCTTAGCAGGGTGCTGAAATTTGGTGCCGGTTGGCGCCAGAAAGGCCGAAAGCGGGGGTTTCGATGGCGCTCTGTGCTTGGCTTCCGGTTTCCTCTGCCAAGGATCCCAAGATCGCTTGCTGAGTAGCAAGGGAGTCACGTC
>JAAETT010000135.1 GCA_024228115.1 bacterium | reverse complement strand
GCTCGAAGTGCCGGCGCCACACCGGGTCGGCCTTTCACGCCAGCGCAGTCTGTAGCCGAGAGCGGTTTCGCTGGATCTCGGGCGAGGAGTTGATCCGCGCGTACGAGGACACGCCGGGCTACAAGGTCCAATTCTGCAACCGCTGTGGCTCTCCGGTGCCGTCCTACCTCGAGGAACTCGGCCTCGTCTTCCTGCACGTCGGTGGTCTCGATGGGGATCCCGGACGACGAGTCGACCACCACATCTTCGTTGGCTCGAAGGCTCCGTGGTTCGAGATCACCGACGATCACCCCCAGTACGACGAGCACAAACCACGGCCGGGGTAAGTTCAGCCGCGGCGCAGTTTCACGCCGCGCCCGGTGTCATACCGAGCCAGTCGACCTCAGGATCTTGATCGCAAAGGGGCGGTCGGTTTGCTTCTGGAAGTAGCCCCAAGGCGGGAACATCTCCGACAGCCTGGGCCACAAGGCTTCTCGTTCTTCGTCCGTGACGTCCCGGGATACGGCAGCCGTCTTCTTGTCGTCGAGCTGCACCCAGCAGCCCGGGTTGGCATTCAGGTTCAGGACCCACGCGGGATGGGAGTCATAACCTGCCAACGAACCGACGACGACCATCTCGTCACCGTCCTGCAGGAATACCAGCGGCGTGATGCGCTCCTCACCTGACTTGCGCCCGACGCAGGTCAGTAGAAGGGTCGGGAGACCGGAAGGGCCGGCCCCCGTCGATCTGCCCTCGGGGTTGGCCAGGTAGTCTTCGACATCCGCTTTCGAATCACCCCGGATTCGGGCGAGCGAGGAGGTCTGATCCTTCAGGACCTCCCAGTCTTCGTCGGACAGGAAGTCCGGTTTTACCATCTTCTCGCGATTGGACATGTCGAACCTCCCCCTGAGCGTCGATTCAGATCGCCAGCCCGATGCTTGCACCGTGCTGGGAAGCTTCTGCCATGAAGCGCGGTAGCCACGCCGAGCCGGCTACATAGACCTGCGGGATGCTGCCGTCGGTCTTGAGTTCATCATACAGGTTGTGCACGGGCACCGACCCATAGGCCAACACCACACTGTCGAAACCTTCCTTCCGATAGGTCTTCTCACCAAAGGAGGAGAGGAATTCGAGACCATCGGCATCGATTTCCTTCAAGACCAGGTTCGGGTGGACGGTCACACCACAATTCTCCATGTGGGCCAGAACCATCGCGATCGAATATCGTGCGATTTCGTAACCCAGATGGAGGGACTTGTGGAAGACCTCCACCTGCTTGCCCTTGGACGCCAGATACTCGGCAATGCAGGGTGTCTCGTAGTAGTCTTCCTGGGATACGACGGCGACGCGGTCTCCGGTCGAGACCTTCCCCTGCATCACATCCCAACCCTGCACGACATGGGGCAGGTCGATACCCGGGAGGTCATGAGGTACGCGCGGGATCGACCCCGTTGCGATGGCTACGGCATCTGGTGAGAGCGCCTTGATCGCGTCGATGTCCGCATGGGTCTTCAGTCGTAGATCGACTCCCAGGCGAACCATTTCGTTTTCCTCGAAGTAGATCTGGTCTTCGAAGTCGTCGCGCCCAGGGGCCTTGGCGGCGATTCTCAATTGCCCGCCCAGCCGTTCGCCCTGCTCGAGCAGGGTCACCTGGTGACCACGCATCGCCGCCCAACGTGCGGCTTCGCAGCCAGCAAGCCCAGCGCCGACGACCACGACCCGTTTCGGAGTCGCCGCCGGCTTGAACTCCTCTTCCCACCGCAACTCGTGGCCGATGACCGGATTGATCGAACACGTGGGTGCGTAGGGAAAGGTCCTGGGCTCCGATGCCTCGTCGATGCAACGCGTGCAGCTGATGCAGCGCCGGATTTCCGATAGGCGACCCTCGCGAGCCTTGTTGGCGAAATCGGCATCGGCAATACCTGCCCGCACCATGCCGATCAGGTCGCAGTACCCCTCCTTCAGGAGCCGTTCCGCCACCACGGGGTCGTTGACGCGTCCGGAGAACAGGACGGAGACGTTTTCATCCAGATCGGTGCGCGCCGCTTTTCCGACTTCACGGAACTCTGCATGGTCGTAGTAGGACGACGGAACGTAGGACGGTGCGCCCCAGCAGTGTCCGACATCGATGTCCACGAAATCGATCAGACCGGAATCTCCGATGTGACAGGTCATTTCGCGCATCTCGAGATGCTCGGCGCCTCCTTGCCTGAACTCCTTGCCGGAAATGCGGATACCGAGCGCGAGCGAGTCACCGATCCGTTCGCGGACGCGCTCCAGCACGGCGATCGGGAAACGGGTGCGCTCCTCAGCCCCACCACCCCAGCGGTCCGTGCGCCTGTTCGTCACCGGAGACAAGAAGCTGTAGGCCAGGGTTTCGTGAGCGCAGTGGATCTGGACTCCGTCCGCGCCGATCTCCTTGGCGACCGCTGCCGCGTCGGCGTAGGAATTGATGCACCACTCGATCTCTTCTTCGCCCATCTCATGGGGCACGTAGTCCTGGGCCCCGATGACGGGCACGGCCGAAGGAGCCCACACCGAGCTGAGGTGGGTCAACTGGGCGATGGCCACGGATCCTGCGGCGTGGACCTCCTCGTAGAATTTCTTCATCCCTTCGACCCAGGGCGGGTTTTGATAGGCGGCGAAATGCGCGGCAAAGCCTACCGAGAGGCCGACTTCGTCCGGCGAATCCGGGGGAAACGGGAGATTGAGAAGCCAGGTTTCGCTACCGATCCAGCCGACACCGCCCCGAGCCTTGGCACCGTGATGCGCGATGAAGTTGTCATCGACTTCACCCGGAATCATCGAGGAGTTGATGGTGTTGGTCGTCTCGCAAATCCGGTTGGGCACCTGCATCGGTCCTACCTGCAAGGGCGCGAACAGGTGCTCGAACTGCGTCTTGCTCACGGAGTTCTTCCTCTCGTTGTCCTGGCGACGGCACATTGAAAGTGCCAGCGATTACGATTCGCGATACGGTACGACTTCGCGGAAACATGGACAACTGGCCCACTTCCCAGAGGGCCAGGACCGCATCGACGAGTGAACTCGCGGGTGAAGGAGGAGAAGATCCTTGAGGTTCGGATTCCACATGTTCATGGTCGATCCCGCCGAGTTCCTGGATCTCGCCCGCACCGCCGATGGCACGGGCTGGGACAGCATCCAGGTAGCTGATGCCCCGTTCTTTCCAGAGGTGATCTCCGTCCCCTATCCCTATACGCCGGACGGCACGCGCTTCTGGCCGCTCGATCAGCCGGTCCTCGACCCGTGGGTGGCCATCACGGCCATGGCCACGGTGACGAAGCGCATTCGCTTCATCCCGTCCGTACTCAGGCTGGCCGTCCGCCAACCGCTGCTCGAAGCCAAGAGCCTGTGCTCGGTGGCAGCGATGTCGGACGATCGCGTTGCCCTCGGAGTCGGACTGGCCTGGATGCCCGAGGAGTTCAAGTGGCTCGGCCAGGACAAGAAGACCCGCGGCGCCCGCCAGGATGAGGCCATCCAGATCCTCCGCCTCCTCATGGGAGGTGGCATGGTGGAATTCCACGGCGAGTACTACGACTTCGATCGCCTGACGATGGCGCCGGTGCCGAAGAAGCGAATCCCCATCTATGTCGGGGGTACGACGAAGCCCGCCCTTCGGCGCGCCGCGCGATTCGGCGACGGCTGGATCAGCGTCATTCACTCCATGGATGAGGTCGAGGGGCTGATGGCGGAGCTGAACAGATTTCGTCGGGAGTTCGGGCGCGAAAACGAGCCCTTCGACGTCATGATGCATTGCCCCGACGCCGAGAGCGTGGACGATATCCGTCGCCTCGAGGATCTGGGGGTCACCGATCTCCAGGTCACCCCATGGAGCGAGCGCGTCCTGGCCGAGATGGGTGTGGGCGCCATCATGCAGCAGCAGCCATCGCTGGCCGTGAAGCAGGCAGCCATCGAGCGCTACGCCGAAGATGTCATCGCCAAGTTCCCTGCCTCGACCGAATGACCCGGATCTCGAGCGGTTACTCGAACTACGTCCTCGGCCTGTTGTTCGTCGTCTACGTCTTCAACTTCATCGACCGGCAGGTGCTCTCGATCCTGCTCCCCTCGATCAAGGCGGAGCTGGACGTTTCGGATACCTACATGGGATTCCTCACCGGGCCCGCCTTCGTCCTCTTCTACACGTTCGCGGGGATTCCCATCGCGCGGTTCGCGGATCGCACCTCGCGTCGTACGGTGATCGCCGTGGGGCTGGTGATCTGGACTGCCATGACCGCCGCCTCCGGATTCGTCCGGAATTTCTGGCAACTGGCAGCGGCCCGGGTCGGCGTCGGGATCGGTGAGGCCGCAGGAAGCCCGCCGGCCCACTCGCTACTCGCCGACTACTTCCCGCCCGAACGGCGTGCCACGGCGCTTTCCATCTATGGTGCCGGAGTCTATCTCGGTGTGGCGGCGGCCTACCTCGGCGGTGGCTACATCGGGCACCACTTCGGCTGGCGAACGGTCTATCTGGTGATCGGATTGGCGGGCTTCCCCCTGGCCGCGCTGGTTCGCTTCAGCATCCGGGAGCTGCCGCGCGGCTACTCGGACGCAGCCATGTCTTCCGAGAGGGATGAGGCTGTCTCCTTGCGGCAGGTGCTTCGTGTGCTCGTGCGCAACCGCTCGTTCGTGCTGGTCGTGCTCGCGACCTCGGTCATGTCCCTGTCCGGCTACGGGGTGCTGACCTGGGGAGCGACCTTCCTCATGCGTGTCCACGGCATGGGAATGGTGGAGGTCGGTGTGTGGCTCGGCCTTGCCATTGGCATCACCGGTGGCCTTGGCGCCTATCTGGGCGGGCGCTGGGCCGATGCCTTGGGGCGCCGGGATCGACGCTGGTACGTCTGGTTGCCGGCGTGCGAGCTCGCAGCCGCCGTCCCCTTCGTGGCAGGCTTCGTCCTGCTCGAGAGCAGGGTTGCTGCACTCCTCTGCTTCATTCCGTTTCATCTCCTCGCGAGCATGTACCTCGGCCCCATGCTCTCGACGATCCAGAACCTGGTCGTTCCGCACATGCGGGCGACGGCCTCAGCGGTCAATCTCTTCGTCGTGAACCTGGTCGGGCTCGGAATCGGGCCGCTCTTGATGGGGTTCCTGAACGATCTGTTGGCCGCCGACTACGGACAGGCGGCGATCCGCTGGTCGATGCTCTTCGTCGGCATCGTGGGTGGCGGCTCCAGCATCTTGTTCTACCTGGCCGGCCGGAGCCTGCGCGATGACCTGGATGCGGCGCAGCGGGCCGCAGTTCAGGACTCCTGATCGGCCCAGCCCTGCTCGAGAGGCACGAGCCAGGACATGTGGAGCTTCCGTGCCCGGAATTTCCATTCACCATCGATCCGCTGGTAGCGATCCTCGTAGTAGCCCGATCCGATCATGCTGCGACCATCGGTGGTGGCTCGCAGGTCGAGGTAACAGGTCCCGCTCGCCTCGTCCCCGGCGAGAGTGATGACGTGATTGGAGACGAAGGGTTGGAAGGCGCCGTCGCCTAGCACGCGTTCGTAGGTCTCGCGCAGCGCCGCCCGACCTCGGAGCACCGGCGGCTCGCCCGTATCCATTTCGCAGTCTTCGGTGAAGAGGCTGGCGGCAGCAGCGGCCTGCTTCTGCCAGACGTGGTGGGCATAGCGGCAAGCGAGATCCCGAATGGCCTCCCGATCGGCGAGCTCCTGGATCATCGCTTCGGGCCGCGTGCGGCTCACGTTTCCTCGTCCAGGGCGTCGGCCACCAGTTCTGCGATGTCGGCCACACGCATGCTGCCCTCGGGATCCTTGGCGGCCAGGGCTTCGTCGAACATCTGCATGCAGAAGGGGCACGAAACGGCGGCCGTGCCCGCCTCGGAGGCGCGTACGTCCTCCAGGCGTTGATGGTTGATCCGCTCCGGTGCCGAATCGTCCATCCAGGCGTAGCCTCCTCCGGACCCGCAACAGAGCGCGCGGGAACGGCTTCGCTCCATCTCCCGGAAGCCTCCCGGTTGGGCGAGGCCCCCGAGGATCTCGCGCGGCTCATCGTAGACTTCGTTGTGGCGGCCGAGATAGCAGGGGTCGTGGTAGGTGAGGGACGGGATCTCTTTGCGAAGCCGTAGACGGCCGCTGCGAACCAGCTCGGCGATCAGCTCGGTGTGGTGGACGACCTCGTAACGCCCGTCGAAATCCGCGTACTCGTTCTTGAAGCTGTTGAAGCAGTGGGGGCAGGTCGTGATGATCTTCTCCACGCCGTATCTCTCGAACGTCTCGACGTTCGTCTTGGCGCAGGTCTGGAAGCTGAGCTCGTCGCCGGCCCGCCGCGCCGGGTCACCGGTGCAGGATTCCTCGGCACCGAGCACGGCGAAGTCTACGCCTGCTGCCTGCAGCACCCGGACCATGGCGCGGGTGACCTTGATGTTGCGGTCGACCAGGGCCCCGGTGCAGCCGACCCAGAAGAGGTACTCCGCCGTGTCACCTCGTCCCAATACCTTGATGTCGAGATCGGCGAACCAGCCCTCGCGGTCATGGGCCGTCCCCACCCAGGGATGCGCCCGGTCTTCGATGTTCTTCAGGAACTGTTGGGTTTCCTCGCCCATGCGCGCCTCGGTCATGACCAGGTTGCGCCGCATGTCGATGATGGTCGGGATGTGTTCGACGAAGACCGGGCATTCCGTCTGACAGGCGCCGCAGGTGCGGCAGCCCCAGATCTCCTCTTCCGTCACGGCCGATCGAGCTGCGGCCCCGGAGGCCAGCTCGATGAGCGTAGGCAGGTCGGGCGCAGCCTCGGTCTCCGCAACGGATGAGGCGTCGAGAAATGCGGGGCCGGCTTCGTGCAGGTGTTGCTTCAGATCCTGGACCAGCTTCCGCGGACTGAGGGCGGCGCCGCTCAAGTGGGCCGGGCAAACCTCTTCACAGCGGCCGCAGTTCACGCAGGCGTCCATGTTGAGCAGCTGCTTCCACGTGAACTGGTCGAGTCGTGCCACCCCCAGGTTCTCGAGCGCGTCCGGGTCGCTCTCCAGCACGGCTTCGATGTCCGGGTGCGAGAGCTTGCCGCTGCCGCCGAGATCGCGCAGGAAGATGTTGAGGGGGCCGTAGAGGACGTGACCCAGCTTCCCGTGACTCAGGTAGCCGATGAAGAGGAAGGCCGTCGCTGCGTGGATCCACCAGAGGGAGCGGTGAATCGCGCTCAACTGGGCGTTGCCGAGGCCGTCGAGCAGCAACGCCACCGCATAACCTCCGGGAGACCAGGGCGCGAGGTCGGGTTGTTGGTGCAACTCGGTGACGGCGATGCGGCACCCCTCGAGCACGAAGCCCTGGACGAAGAGAACCAGCAGGAGGCCCAGGCTGAACCAGTCATCCATGAAGGAGTGGAGATGGGCCGGACGCAGAACCAGCCGTCGCCAGAGCGCCATGCACAGGCCGACGATGGCGAGGAACCCGAAGACGTCGCTCAGCAGCGAGTAGCCCAGGTAGAAGGAGCCTCGCAGGAAATGAATGCCCGACCACTCCTGCAGCGAAACCAAGGAAGTCGCTGCGAACTGCGCCAGGAAGCCGTAGAAGATCAGCAGATGGATGAGGGCCGGGAACGACCGTCGCCGGTGTCGGCGGTGGCCGAGGACTTCCATAAGGAGCCCACCCACGCGCTCTCCGATGCGGTCCCACCGTGCATCGGGGTTTCCGAGGCGCCACAGCCGGACACGGCGAAACACACCCCAGGCGAAGAAGGCGACGGCGACGAGTGCGAGCACGTACATCAGCGCGCCACCGACGATGTTCCAATAGATCTCGCGCGTGGGCTCCATCGCGGTTCCTTCTCGCTCCTACGGGAGGGGATCGCAAGCTAACGGCCGGTACGGTACGCCGCTGCTCGGTCGTCGTCGCACAGCAAGGCTCGAAGCTGCTCCCCCTGGGGGAATCCCGTCGCTCGGGTGGAGGAACGAGCTTGACTCGTGCTAACTCTCGAGTAAGCTACTTTCTTGTGAGTTAATAGCGGGGCGACAGTACCTCCCATGTCGATCCAGATCGAGGAGACCTTCCAGGTCTCGGTTCCCATCGAGACCGTCTGGCAATTCCTGCTGGACCCGCACCGCGTCGTCACCTGCATGCCGGGCGCCGTGCTGGAGGAAGTGGTCGATGAACGCACCTTCAATGGCGCGGTGAAGATCAAGCTCGGCGCGATCACCACCAAGTACCGTGGGCGGGTGCATCTCAGCGATGTCGATGAACAGGCACGGCGCGTGTGCATGGTGGCCGAGGGGCGAGAGACCGGCGGCGGCACCGCCAAGGGCACGGTCACGGCCGAGCTGTCGACCCTCCCGGACGGGCAGACCGAAGTGGTCACCTCGGCCGAAGTGGACCTTACCGGTCGCGTGATGCAGGTCGGACGCGGAATGATCCAGGGCGTCTCGAGCCAACTCTTCGGGCAATTCGTTACCCGGACGCGGCAGGCGCTGGAAGTGACCGCGTCGGACGCTTCGCCCGAGGCCCCGGTCGCGGACGATTCTGTTCCCCTGCTGCGCGTGATCCTTGGCGTCATCTGGGCACCCGTTGCACGCTTCTTCCGCCGGCTCTTCGGTCGGCAGACGGGCTGAGAGAGGGACGAGCGATGCCCCGCTACCGGGTTGCTTGTGAGGCGGCGGCCCCCGTCGGATGGGGTGGTGTTCAGGGATCCGGCGTAGGAACCGATCGCGGCCCGGCCGGGCTAGCCCCGGCGAGGTTGGCATGAGCGGTGCGCTTCAGGATGTCGTCGTCATCGAGACGACCCGAGAGTTCTATGCCTCATTGGCCGGAGCGCTGTTGGGTGATTTCGGCGCGACCGTGATCCGAGTCGTGGATATCTCCGACGCCCGAACGGTCGATCACGGCCGGGACGGCATGCATCCACCGGAGCGCTGGAACTCCCTCGACGAACTCGCTCATCGCAACAAGCAGAGCCTCGCCGTGAACCTCGCTGAGCCTGCGGGTCGCGAGATCCTGGAGAAGCTCGTTGCGGGGGCGGATGTCTTCCTGACGGACGCACCGTCGGCGACCTTGGACAACGA
This sequence comes from bacterium, assembly GCA_024228115.1. Classification (NCBI taxonomy): domain Bacteria; species bacterium. Next base: position 56,323 of record JAAETT010000135.1, on the reverse strand, counting down.
GGGCTGCGACTACGAGAGCCTATGTGCCCTCAAGCCGGACATCGTGCTCACCCGGGCGAGCGGCTTCGGCCCGAAGGGGCCGGATCGCGATCTGCCCGCCTACGATGAGTTGGCGGCGGCCCGTACCGGTGTGATGCCGACCCTGCCCCAGCCGGGACAGCCTCCCGTCTACACCGGTGTCGGCCAGATGCACACGGCCGTGATGCTCGCGCTCGGCACGATGATTGCCCTTCACCACCGCGAAGAGTGCGGGGAAGGGCAGGTGGTCGACGCGTCCCTCTTCGGCGGGAACATGTATTCGCAGAGCCTCGACATGCAGGCCTATCTCGCGATCCGCGACGATCGCTTCCTCGAACCGCTCTCACGTCTCGATTCCGGCAACCCCATGAGCGGTCCGATGTATCCGAGTTCCGACGGCCGCTGGGTCACGCTGGCGATGCCGGATACGGACAAGTACTGGCCCGCCTTCGCCGAGATCATGGGCCTCGACGTCACCGACCCCCGCTTCGACAGCCACGAGAAACGCTGCGGGGAGAGTCGGCTCGAGATGATGCAGGTCCTCGACGAGCGTTTCCGAACCAGGCCGGGCTCCCATTGGAAGCAGGCGCTCGATGAGAAACAGCTTCCCGCCGACGTCATCGAGAAGTACGACTACCCGGCCGCGGATTCCAACGCCGAAGCCAATCGCTACATCCTGAACCTGGAACACCCCACCCACGGCGCGGTCCAGAGCCTGGGCTTCCCGATCCACATGAGCGAGAGCCCGGCACGTCTTCGCCGCATGGCTCCCTGCGTGGGGCAGCACACCGCGGAGATCCTGCAGGAACGGCTGGGCTATGCGGATGCCCGGATCCAGGAACTCGAAGCCGAGGGGATCCTGGGCGCGGAGCCTTTGGCATGAAGCAGGCACTCGAAGGCATCCGTGTTCTCGATCTGAGCCAGTGGCTGCAGGGGCCGGTCTGCGCGCAATATCTTGCGGACTTCGGTGCCGAGGTCATCCACGTCGAGCGTCCCAAGGGCGGCGACGGTGCGCGCGGCGTGCGTAGCATCAAGGCCTTGGCCATCGGCGATTGGAACCAATACTTCCTGGTCATCAACCGCAACAAGAAGAGCCTCGCGGTCGACCTCAAGAAGCCGGAAGGGCAGGAACTTTTCTACGAGTTGGTGCGCAAGTCGGATGTCTTCCTGTCGAACTTCCAGCGCCAGAATCTCGATGCCTGGGGGCTCACCTGGGAGAAGCTCCGGGATATCAATCCCCGCCTCATCTTCGCCACCAACAGTGGCTACGGCCATGCTCGCGAGATCAACCGGCCATCCTACGACATCAACGTTCAGGCGCTGACCGGCTTGATGACCCGGCAGGGCGAGCCTGGCGAGCCTCCGATCTATCTCGGCATGGGCTCCGGGGATACCTACGGTGGCCTCATGTCGGCTCTGGGAATCATGCTGGCGCTTCACGAGCGTCGGCGAACGGGCCGCGGACAATTCCTCGACGCGTCTCTCTACGGCGCACAGCTCTTCATGGCCGCCCCGACACTCCAGCCCTTCCTGGCTTCGGCGAACTCGCTCTACTCGGAGCAGCAGGCGAGGAGTCAGGCCGGGAATCCGCTCTGGAACCGCTACCAGGTAAAGGACAAGTGGGTCTTCCTGTGCCTCGAAGACACCGACGAGAATTGGGCTGCGCTATGCGAGAGCTTCGAACGGCCGGAACTGGCTAGCGACGTGAGGTTCGATAGCGCGGCGAAGCGGACGGAGCACAATGCCGAGTTGGTTGCGGTCCTCGACAGCATCCTGCAGGAGCAGGACTCGGAGGAGTGGATCGGTCGCTGCAGGTCGTCCGGCATCCCCGCTGCCCCGATCCAGAACCTGAAGGATGTTTCCGGGGACGCCCAGGCCTGGGAAAACGACTACCTGCTCAAGGTGCACTGCGGCGAGGTGAATCGTGAGGTGGACGTTCGCGGGCTGCCCATCACGCTGAGCAAGACCCCGGGACGGGTCGAGAGCCTCGGCCCTGAACTGGGCCAGGACACTGAACTCATCCTCATGGACCTGCTCGAGATGGAATGGGATCGCATCAGCGAACTCAAGGAGCAGGGAGTCATCCCGTGAGCGAAACCACGAAGGGCCCGCTCGCGGGAATTCGCGTACTCGACATGGCCACCATGCTGGCGGGGCCCTATGGCGCGACGCTGATGGGGGATCTCGGTGCGGATGTGATCAAGGTGGAATCCCATCGGGGTGACGACAGCCGCCATCTGGGTCCCGAACGCGACGGAGAGCATTCGCCCTTTCTCAGCCTCAACCGGAGTAAGAGGGCGATGGTCCTCGAGCTGAAGACTGAAGCAGGCCGAGCGGTCTTCGCGCGCCTCGCAGCGACGACGGACGTCCTGATCACGAACATCCGGGAGCCCGCGCTCTCCAAGCTGGGCCTCGACTACGAGCAGGTGCGGAAGCACCGCCCGGACATCATCTGGATCGGCGTCACGGCCTTCGGTGCCGACGGGCCCTACGCGGGCCGTCCCGGGATCGACTTCCTGGCCCAGGGCTTCGGCGGGCTGCTGGCGCTGAACGGAGAGCGCACGGGAGAACCGGTGAGGGTCACCGTTCCCATGATCGACGTGATGACCTCCCTGCTCGTCAGCACGGCCGCGCTCACGGCACTCCGAACACGGGATGAGACAGGCGAGGGGCAGCGCATTGACATCTCGCTCCTCGACGCGCTCCTCCACGCCCAGGCCAGCTCCCTGGGCACCTATCTCATCGCCCGGGAGCCGACGCCGCGAACGGGAAACCGCAGCCTCTATTTCGCGCCTTCGGGCATCTACACCTGCGGTGACGATCGCAAGGCGGTCATCACGTGTCCCTCGGAGAAGTTCTTCCGCAACCTGTGTACGGCCCTGGACGTCGAGTGGGCGGAGGATGCGCGCTTCGAGAGCATCGACCAACGCCTCGCCAACGAGGATGAGCTGGATCGCTTGATCGATGCGCGCTGCAAGGACTTCACGGTCGATGAATTGCAGAAACGGCTGGTCGCTGCGGACGTGCTCTGCGCCCCGGTCAACGGGGCGGTCGAGGTTGCGGAGGACCCTCAGGTCCGGCACAACCGGATGATCGTCAGCGTGGACCACCCCAAGCTCGGGCCCGTGGACGTCACCGGAGTGCCGATTCACTTCCACGGGACGCCCTGCGAGGTCCGCCAGCCGCCGCCGCTTCAGGGCGAGCACAGCGAGGAGTTGTTGCGCGAGCTGGGCTACGCGTCGGGTGAGATCGAGGATCTCGTCTCGAACGACGTCGTCGCTACCCATGTGGAGATCGAGGAGGCGCGAAGGCGGTGACGCATTTCCACCCTCACGATCGGGCGGTCGCCTTCCGCCTAATCTTTCTCTCCCTCGTAGTCATCGATGAGCTGTTGACGCGCCTTGCTTTCGTTCTTGCGAAGGCTCCAGAAGCGGGGAGGGCGTTTCTCGGTGAAGGAGGCCCCGCCTTCCTTCCCTTCAGGCATGTCGAACCAGTCCGGGTAGAACTGGCTGGAGATCACTCCCATCTCGGCGTACCCGTCCATTTCCTGGTCGAAGCTCGCCTTGAGGATCTCGAGGCAGCCGGGGCTCACGGAGAGGAGTTCCTCGCACCAGCCGTCGATCTCCTCCTCCATGCTGTCGAGAGGAACGACCTTGTTGACCAATCCCATTTCGAGGGCCTGTTCTGCGGGATAGCGCCGGCAGAGCATCCACATCTCGCGCGCCCGTTTGGCGCCGACCACCTTGGTGAGATACGGCACGAAGAAGCCGTCCGCGGGGCTCGACACCTTGGGCCCGGCCTGGCCGAACTTGGCGTTGTCCGCAGCGATGGTGAAGTCGCAGCAGTAGGCCATGTGGTTATGCCCGCCCAGGCAGTAGCCCTGCACGGCGGCGAGGATCGGCTTGCGGGACAGACGGATCAATCGGTTGTGGGGATATCGGTTGTAGAAGGCCTCGCGCAGGCCCCACTTCTCCCAATCGACATCTCCCCCAACGCCGAAATGCTTCCCTTTGCCGGCAACCACGATCACACCGATCGACGTGTCATGGTTGGCGTCGTAGAAAGCGCGGAACATTTCGTCGACCGTGGCGAGGGTCATGACGTTGTACTTCTCGGGCTTGTTGATGGTGACCCGAGCCACGCCTCCTTCCAGCTCCTCATGCCACTTCTTCTCGTAGAGGATCTCGTCGAACTCGAGCCCTTCGCCCTCGACCTCCTGCCAGTTGCTCCAACTCATGTGGAATCGTTCTCCTCGCTCCGTGCTCGCGATCGCTGCCAGCTTCGGGGAGACCATCATACGCTACGGCCGGAGAGGGGGCCCGCGAGTCCCGCTCCCGTCGTGGCGGAGGCGTTTGCATGAAGCCCGCTCGCTTCGAATACGCGGCTCCGGACACGCTCGGCGAGGCGGTCTCTCTGCTGGAGCGCCACGCGGACGACGACGTCAAGATCCTTGCGGGCGGCCAGAGCCTGGTTCCGTTGCTGAACATGCGCATGGCACGTCCCGAGTTGCTGGTCGATCTGAGCCGGGTCGCCGAGCTTCAGTACATCCGGGAGGAAGGCGACTGGCTGGCCATCGGCGCGATGACCACCAAGCGCGCAGTGGAGAAATCGGACCTCGTGCGAGGGCGCCAACCGGCCCTGCTCGCCGCAACCCAGCTCGTGGGGCACCCGCAGATCCGCAACCGCGGCACCGTGGGAGGCTCGATGGCCCATGCCGATCCGGCCGCGGAATACCCGGCGCTGGCCCTCGTGCTTGGCGCAGAGCTACGGGTGGTGGGTCCCGGCGGAGAGCGCACGATTGGCGCGGATGATTTCTTCATGGGTTACCTGATGACGGCCCTGGAACCCACTGAAGTTCTTACTGAAGTGCGGGTTCCAGTTCTTGCTCCGGGCACCGGCTGGTCGTTCGTGGAGGTGGCGCGCCGACATGGGGATTTCGCATTGGGCGGCGCGGCGGCCACCGTCCGACTCGACGGGAGCGGAAACTTCTCGGAGGTACGCATCGTGTTGTTCGGCATCAGCGGAGCCGCGGCTCGGCTCGGTGCGGTCGAACAACAGCTCGTCGGGCAGGGCCCGGGCGAGGCGGTCTTCCAGGAGGCCGGCGCTTGCGCCAGCCAGGACATCGAGGATCCCCTGTCGGACGTTCATGCTTCCGCGGAGTACCGGCGCAATCTGGCAGGGGTCCTGACGGTGCGAGCCCTGGGTGAAGCCGTGACGAGGGCTGGAGGCCGCGAGCCGGGCCAGGAGGAACGATGATGACGACGCCGCAGAAGATCACGCTGACGGTCAACGGCACCACGCACGAAGCGCAGGTCGAGCCGCGCACGACCCTGGCCGACCTCCTGCGCGGCGAACTCGCGTTGACCGGGACGCATGTGGGTTGCGAGCACGGCGTGTGCGGAGCGTGCACCGTGTTGCTGGAGGGCCGAGCCGTGCGCTCGTGCCTGACATTGGCAGTGCAGGTCGACGGGGCAAACTTGACCACAGTGGAAGGCCTGGAGCAGGACGGAGAACTCCACCCGATCCAGCAGGCCTTCGTGGAAGAGCACGGCCTCCAATGCGGCTTCTGCACACCCGGCTTCCTGATGACCGTCCACGAGTTGCTCCGCGAGAGCCCGGACCCGAGCGAGGACGAGATCCGAGACGCGCTCGGAGGGCAGCTCTGTCGCTGCACCGGCTACCAGTCGATCCTGCGTTCGGTGAGGTTGGCGGCGACCAAGCTCCGGAATGCGCACGTCGCAGGCACCCCCCAGCACTCCTAGATGCCTTCCGACCCTGGAGACCGCATGTCCATCCAGATTCCCAAGTCCCTCGAAGATCTTCCCAACAGCGCGCCGCGCTGGGTGGGCCGTGGCGTCCCGCGTGTGGAGGATCCGCATCTCGTCACCGGGCGCACGGAGTTCATCGACAACGTGGTCCTGCCAGGAATGCTGCACGCCGCCATCCTGCGCAGTCCGGTAGCCCACGCTCGGATCGCCTCGATCGACACCAGCGAAGCCGAGAAGCTGCCTGGCGTCTTCGCGGTAGTGACGGGAGACGACGCGAAGAGATGGAGTCATCCCGGGCCCACGGCGCCCGAGGAATGGGGCACCCTCTGCATGGCGGGTGACAAGGTGCGCTACGTGGGTGAGCCCGTGGCCGCGGTGGCGGCGGTGAACCGCTATGTCGCCGAGGATGCCATCGAGCTGATCGCTGTCGACTACGAGCCTCTCGAGGCCGTGGTCGACGCTGCGAAGGCGAAGGAGCCGGACAGCCCCCTCGTGATCGAGGAGAAGGGCACCAACGTCATGCTCCAACGGGTCTTCACCTGGGGCGATGTCGAGGAGGCGTTCGACGGCGCGGATCGTGTCTTCAAGGAAAAGTTCCGTTGGAATCGCCTGGGCGCCAATCCTCTCGAGACGTTCGGGGTGATCGCCCAATGGGATCCGATGGAGGAAAGCATCACGTTCCGGGCGAGTGTCCAATCCGCCACCCACTTCGGGCTGGGCCGGGCCGCCGTTCTGGGGCTTCCGTCCAACAAGGTGCGCGTGATCGCCCATCCCCATGGCGGGAGTTTTGGCGGTAAAGGCGGCACGCGAGGTACCGATGTAGCGGCGCTCCTCAGCCGCAAGGCCGGCGGTCGGCCGGTGAAGTGGATCGAGGATCGCGCGGAGTATCTGACGGGCGGTGGAAGCCAATCCTGGGATCGCCACTACGAAGTTTCCCTTGCGGTGAAGAACGACGGCCGCGTCACGGGCCTCGACGTCAAGCTGCTCGACGACATGGGGGCCACGGGTGAGGCCTTCGGCGCCATCAACACGGCGAAGCCGCTGGCTTCGTTCACCGGGCCTTATGCGATCCCGGTTGCACGCTACGACCTGACGATCGTTGCTACCAACAAGCTTCCCCAGGGTCCGTACCGTGGAATGGGGCCGCCGCCGCACAACTGCGTGCTGGAACAGATGATGGACATCGCGGCACGCGAACTCGACATCGACCCCGCGGAGATCCGACGCACGAACTTCATTCCGAAGGATGCCTTCCCCTACACGATCGCCAGCGGCAACGAGTACGACAGCGGCGACTACGAGGCCGTGCTCGACAAGGCGCTTGCGCTCGCGGACTACGGGAAGCTCCGCGAACGGCAAGAGCAGGCCCGGGCAGAGGGACGTTGCGTCGGCATTGGCGTGGTAAGCGCGATCGAGCCCGGTGTCTTCGACTGGAACGCTTACGCGATCGTGGGAATGCAGGGGACCGGAGTGCCGGAGGGCGCCACCGTCAGTATCGACATCATGGGGAAGATCAGCGTGCGGGTGGGCTTCGCCCTGGAGGGGCAGGGCCAGTACACCCTGGCCACCCAACTGGTGGCCGACTACTTCAACGTGGGGTTCGAGGACATCACGATCGTCCCCCTGGATACGCATTCGGCGCCCCCGGCATTCGGACCGGGTGGAAGCCGTCTGGGTGTCGCACTCACGGGTGCGGTGCTAGGCGCTTGCGAGAAGCTCAGGCTGAAACTCGCCAAGGTGGCAGCCGGGCTCTTCCAGATGGACCCTGAGCAGGTCGATCTCGTGGACGGGAAGCTCGTGGCAAGAGGGGTGCCTGGCGTCGAGATGCCGATGGCTCAAGTCGCCGGCACCATGCTGGCGCGAAGTGACCTCCTGCCTCCCGACATGGACCCGCGCCCCGAGGCAACCCATGTCTGGACGGCGCCCGGCCGCACGGAGGCGGACGAAGAGGGCAGGGCGAAGAGCTACCTCACCGCCGCCCAGGCCGTGCACATCGTGATGCTGGAGGTGGATCCCGACACGGGCCTCGTGGAGATCCTCGAGTACTGCGTCGTGGACGATTGCGGGACGCGTCTCAATCCCGCCACGGTGGAGGGGCAGACCGAGGGTAGCATCGCCCAGGGCATCGGCGCAGCGCTCCTCGAGGAGTATGTCTACGACGAGCAGGGGCAGATCCTCACCTCGAGCTTCATGGACTACCTGCTCCCGACCGTCTACGAGGTGCCGGCCACGAAGAAGGATATCGTCGTGACGCCTTCGCCCTTCACGCCACTCGGTGCCAAGGGTTGCGGCGAGGGTGCGATGCACACGACCCCCGCCGCCATTCTCTCGGCGATCAACGACGCCCTGGCCCCCATGGGTGCCCTAGCAACCGAGGTGCCGGCGAGCCCGAACCGGCTATGGACGCTGATCCGCAACGCGCAGCAACCCGCTGCGAGCGAATGAACCCGTCACAAGGAGGACGACATGGCGAGTGATGATTATTTCGTAGCGCTATCCGAGTGCCATTTCATGAATCCGGTCACCATGGCCGAAATCAGCTACTACCCGAACACCCAACGCTGGTGGGCGAGTGTCGATGGTGTGATGCGCGCCTGGTCGGGTCGCGATCTCCAGGGCGAGTGGCCCCATCCGATCGCGAGCGAGCTGATCAAGTACATGGACGAGGCGGGCGTCGACGTCTGCTTTGCTCTGCGCGAAGGGATGATGGACATCAGCGGGCACACGGTCGCCATGTCCACCAACGCGTTCATGATGCAGCAGATCGAGCCGTACCCGGATCGCATGTACCTCGAAGCCATGGTGGGCCCCATCATCCGGCGCGGCCTCGACAACGCCATCTGGGAGCTCGAGTACCTGGTCAAGGAGGGCAACGCCAAGCTTTGCAAGGTGTATCAGCCCGAGGACGACGGGCCCCTCGACGACCGGCGGATGTGGCCGTTCTACGAGAAGGCCTGCGAGCTGGACATCGCATTGACCATGCACACCGGCATGTCCTACGTGGTGCCGCAGCCCAACAACCACACCCTCCCGGGCACCCTCGATCGGGTGCTGCTCGATTTTCCCGAGCTGAAGATCATCGCCTACCACATGGGTTGGCCGAATACCGAGGAACTGATCGGACTCGCGGGCAAACATCAGAACCTGTACCTGAGCATGTCGGGGATTGCGGGTTGGTACGAGCGTTCCAGGTATCGGGGCTACCACGCAATCGGTACCGCGCTCCAGTGGGTGGATCCGAGCAAGATCGTGATGGGCCTCGACTTGCCCTTCGACGACACCAAGCGGGTGGTCGACTGGGCTCGCAACCTGCAGATCCCCGAGGAGTTGCAGAAGAACTACGGCTACCCGGAGATCACCGATGAGATGCGGGCAGGCTTCCTCGGTCTGAACCTGGCGCGGCTTGCGAAGATCGAGCCCACAAAACGGGTGTAGTGGGGGGAGGATTGGGCGCCATGGACGAGGCCTGCATCGTCGGGATCGGGGAGACCGCCTACGTGCGGAAGCCCGGCTCGGGGCTGAGCGCGCTGGGAATCCAGCTGCAGGCCGCGGTGCGCGCCATCGAGGACGCGGGGCTCACGGGCCGGCAGATCGACGGGATCATGCCGTTCCCGAACCTGGGCCACGCCGAGAGCTTCGCCGCCAATCTCGGCTGCGAGAACCTGCGCTTCCAGTCCATCGTCTGGATGGGCGGCGCCGCCCCCGTGGCTTCGCTTCGGGTGGCCGGTGCCGCCGTCCGGCAAGGCCTCGCCAACTACGTGTTGATCCCGGCCGGTTGGAATGGCTACTCGGGGGCACGGGCGCGCCAGACGGTCGCCGAGGATGTTTCGTCGCTCCCCGGCGGGGCCATCGCACGCGATTTCTATCTGCCCTTCGGCTTCTCCGCTCCGCCCCAGTGGTACTCGGTGATGGCCCGCCGGCACATGCACGAGTTCGGGACACGGCCCGAGCAACTCGGGTGCATCGCCGTGGCGATGCGCAAGCATGCCCAGACGAATCCCAACGCAGTGATGAAGGGTCGCGCCATGACCCTCGAGGATTACATGGCCTCGCCGATGCTGGCGGATCCCTACCGCTTGTTCGACTGCTGTCTCGAGACCGATGGGGCGGCGGCCGTCGTGGTGACCACGCCCGAGCGGGCGCGCGATCTCGGCAAGGAGCCGGTCTTCATCATGGGTGCAGCATCCGGACAACCTCGGCCCGCCGATGAGATCACCAACCGGAAGGACATCTTCCAGACGGGCCTGAGCCTCGCTGCACCCGAAGCCTTCGGACAGGCCGGGATTTCACCCGGCGACGTGGATTTCGCCCAGATCTACGATTGCTTCACGTTCGAGGTGCTGCAGCAGTTGGAGGAGGCTGGCTTCTGCAAACGCGGCGAGGGCGGTGCCTTCGTCGAAGGAGGCCGCATCGAACTCGGCGGCGAGCTGCCGGTCAACACCCACGGCGGGCTTCTTTCGGAGGCGCACGTCCTGGGCATGAACCACATCGTCGAGGCGGTTCGACAGCTGCGCGGCGATGCAGGCCAGCGCCAGGTTGCCGACGCCGAGATCGGCGTCGTGACGGGTTGGGGCGATTTCGGCGATGGCAGCATCGCGATCCTGCGGCGCGCGTGAGGAGCGGGAATCCATGAGTCAGGCCGAAACCGCCGTTCCCATGCCGCTCCCCGAACTCGAGGGCCTTGCCGGCGAGTTCTACGGGTATTGCAGGAAGGGCGAGCTTCGTTTCCAGCGCTGCAGCGATTGCGGTAGCTGGCGACACGTGCCCAGGGAGATGTGCGCCGACTGCGGCTCGTGGAATTGGGAGTGGGAGCGCTCTTCCGGCCGGGGAAGGGTGTTCACCTGGACCGTGGTCACGCGTGCGCTTCACCCGGCTTTCCAGGATGCGTGTCCTTACGCACCGGCCGTGATCGAGATGGATGAGGGCGTCCGGATCCTGAGCCAGGTGACGGATTGTTCGCCCGACCAGTTGCAGATCGACATGCCTGTCGAGGTGGTATTCGAAGACGCGAGCGAGGAAGTCGCGCTGCCCAAGTTCCGGCGCAGTACGTCCTGATCCGGACCGGTATGCAAGACGTCAGCAACAGCGAGGGAGTCAATCCATTGGAGTTACCTTCCACCCTTTCCTTCGAGCGCAAGGACCACGTCGCGGTCATCACCATCGACCGTGCCGATGCGCTCAACTCGCTCACTGCGGAGATGCTCACCGGCATCGAGGATGCGATGCGTGCGTTCCAGGACGATCCCGATCTCTGGGTGGCCGTCTTCACCGCGTCTGGCGATAAGGCCTTCTCCTCGGGGCTCGACCTGAAGGAGGCCGCACCCATGTTGACGGGTGGCGACACCCTCGGATTCGATGACACGACCAAGCGCCAGTTCTCCGATGTCTTCAAGCCGATCATTTGCGCGGTCAACGGTTTCTGTATTGCGGGCGGTATGGAAATGCTCCTGGGGACAGACCTCCGGATCGCCGCCGAGCACGCCACCTTCGGCCTGGGAGAAGTCCGTTGGGGCCTCGTGCCGCTCGGTGGCACTCATATCCGGCTTCCACGCCAGATCCCCTGGGCCATCTCGATGCAGCTCCTGCTGACCGGCAAACCGATCAGTGCGCAACGCGCCTACGAAGTGGGGCTGATCAACGAGGTCGTGCCTTCGGATCAACTCATGCCCACGGCGATGAAGTGGGCGGAGAATCTCTGCAGGAACGGACCGCTCGCGATGCGCACGGCCAAGGAGATTGCCGTTCGCGGCCTGGAGCTCGAGTCGGGATTCGTGTTGGAGAAGGCCCTCGGCGCTCGCGTGCTCGGGTCCGAGGACGCGAAAGAGGGACCGGCCGCCTTCGCCGAAAAACGCAAGCCGCGCTTCAAGGGAAGCTGAGATGGAAACCGACGTCGACCGCGCGCGAACTCCAGGCATCAATCGAAGGGAGTTTCTCTGGGGATCCGCAGCGACCGTCGTGCTCGCTCTCACCCAGCTCCGCTGTCGAGATTCGGAACTCGTCGATTCCGTTTCTCCCGCGGTGCCGACCCCCACGCCGAAGTACGGGGACTGGCGGGATCTCTACCGCGAGCGTTGGACCTGGGATTCCATCTCCAAGAGCACCCACTACGTGAACTGCGCCTACCAGCGAGGCTGCGCGTGGAATGTCTACGTCAAGGAGGGTGTGGTCTGGCGCGAAGAGCAGGTAGGTGACTATCCGCAGACCAACTCCGAAGTGCCCGATTTCAACCCGCGCGGTTGCCAGAAGGGGGCGTGTTATAGCGACCGCATGCACGATCCGTCGCGCATGCTGCACCCGCTGAAGCGCGTCGGGGAGCGTGGCGAGGGGCGCTGGAAGCGCATCTCCTGGGAGGAGGGGCTGCGCGAGGTGGCCGATTCCGCCATCGACGCCCTGATCGAGGATGGGCCCGGCTCCTTGATCTGGGACATGGGAAGCGCCGTCACCAACGGTTGCCATGGTCTCGGACTGACGCGCACGGTTTCCGTGCTCGACACGCCGATGCTCGAGACGAACACGGAGATCGGCGATCACTATCCCGGCGCCACCGTCACGACCGGGAAGATCTGCTTCACGGGTTCCTTCGACGATCTCTTCTACTCCGATCTGATCCTGATCTGGGGCGGCAATCCCAACTACACCCAGATCCCGAACGTCCACTTCATCAACGAGGCGCGCTACCACGGTGCGCGTGTCGTAGCGATCACACCGGACTACAACGCCTCCTGTGTCCACACGGACGAGTGGGTCCCGGTGCAGATGGGAACGGACGCAGCCCTGGGGATGGCGTTGGCGCAGGTGATGGTCGAGGAAGGGATCTACGACCGTCGTTTCGTCGTCGAGCAATCCGACCTCCCGTTCCTGGTTCGCCAGGACACCGGCCTCTTCCTGCGCGAGAGCGATCTGGAGGAGGGCGGCCGGGAAGACGCCTTCTACCTCTTCGATCAGAAGGCGGGAAAGGTGGTGCCGGCACCGCGATCGAGCCTGTCTCTCGGCGAACTCGAGCCCAGCCTCGACGGGGAATACCGGGTGCAGACGCCGGCAGGTGAGGTCGGTGTGACGCCGGTCTTCGCGTTACTGAAGAAACGCCTCGCGGAGTACACCCCGGAGGCCGCATCGAAGATCACCGGGACGCCTCCGAAGCAGATCCGCAAACTGGCGCGGGCGTTGGCGAAGGCCAAGGCGGCCAGCGCCATCACCCAGACGAATTTCTCCAAGTACTACCACGGCATGGAAATGGAACGCGGCTTGATCCTGGCCTTCACCCTGGCGGGCCAGATCGGGAAGAAGGGCGCCGGAATCGCCGCCTTTCCCTACCTCTCCATTGCGGGCCCGGATGCGCTCGCCGTGGCGGACGGCAGGCTTCCTCCAAAGCTCGGCCTCGCCGCACTCGGCCTTCAATCGCTTCCGGCGATGGCGAGGATGAAGCTGGACGGCTTCTCGGAGGAGATGATGATCTCCGCCTTGAGCCGGCTGGAGTACAAATCCGGGCGTTATCTCGCCACTCCGCTGTGGCTCTACAAGTATGGGGGGCTCGAAGAACTCTACGGAAGCGCCAAACGTTGGGATTCCTCGCTACCCCGGGAGTTCAAGGAGTACTTCGACGAAGCCGTGGAAAAGGGATGGCAGGTGGTCCCCACCACGCCCCCGCGCATCGTCTTTGAAGTCGGTGGCAATCTGCTGCGTCGCGTGCGGGGCTACGATCGGATGGTCGACGGGCTCCTGCCGAAGCTCGATCTGCTCGTGACGGTCGATTGGCGGATGAGCAACACGGCGCGCTTCAGCGACTACGTGTTCCCGGCGGCGGGCTGGTACGAGAAGGACGATCTCACCTGGGGCTCCCCCATCACTCCCTTCTGTCACGTGACCACCCGCGCGGTCGAGCCGCTCGGCGAGTCGAAGCCGGACTGGGAATTCCACTGCCTCTTCCTGAAGACGCTGCAACAGCGCGCGATCGAGCGGGGTATCTCGGAATTCGTGGACCGCGCCGGAAAGACCCGGCGTCTCGATCAGGTATACGACGAGTTCACGTTCGGCGGACGTTTCACGGAGGAGAACACCGAGGAGTTTCTCGACGAGATGCTCGGCGTGACCACGAACCTGGGTGGCGTGGGATGGGAGGAGATCAAGGAGAAGGGCTATGCGCGCTACACGGGCGTGGGCATGAGCCCCTCCCAGATCAACCACGCCACCGATATCGAACCGGACCAGACCATCACGGCGAACACCTGGCAGGTTCAGAAGAAGCAGCCCTGGCCGACACTCACGCGAAGGATGCAGTTCTACATCGATCATCCGTATTTCCTGGAGATGGGGGAGGAGCTGCCCATCCACAAGGACAACCCGAAGCTCGGTGGGGAGTACCCGCTGGAGATGACCGGGGGCCACGATCGTTGGTCCATTCACGCCTCATGGCGGGACAACAAACCCCTGCTTCAGTTGCAGCGCGGTGAGCCGCTCATCTTCCTCGGCGAGGAGGATGCTGCCGAGCGCGGAATCCAGGACGGCAACTCGGTGCGTGTCCACAATGACGTGGGCTCGTTCGAGATCCAGGCCAAGGTCACGCCGTCCGTGCGCTCGGGACAGGTGGTGGTCTACCACGGCTGGGAGCCCTTCCAGTTCAAACGTGGCAAGTCCCATCAGTCACTGATTCCGAGTCCCATGAACCCGATCCACCTGGCAGGCGGCTACTTCCAGCTTCAACCCACGCTGCTGATGGGAGAGCCCGGCTGCCCCGACCGCGGAACCCGTGTAGAAGTCGAGCGCCTGCCGGACGGCCCCGGGCACACAGGAGAACCCGCGTGACGGTTTCGTTCCGCGAGGAGTAGTCGAATGCGCGATCGAAATCCCTTCATCCTGGCAGACCTGGTGCAGACCCGCGCCGAGGAGAAGCCGGATCTGGATGTACTGACCTTCGAGCATTTCAGCCTCGACGGCGGCGCGACACCGGACGCGGTGCGCACCTATGCGGACCTCCAGATCAACGCCAACCGGATCGCTGCGAAACTGGTCAAAGGCGGTATGGAGCCGGGCGATCGCTTCGCGATCATGATGCGCAACCATCCCGAATTCGTCGAAGCCATGATCGCTGCCTCGATCACCGGCTGCATCTTCGTCCCGATCGATCCTCGGACCCGGGGCGAAAAGCTGGCCTTCCTGATGCGCAACTCGGGTTGCCGTGGCGTGATCTGTGCGGATTACAGCGCGCCCGCGCTGCAGGAGGTGCGCGGGCAGGCTGGGAACCTGGAGTGGCTGCTCGTACTGGAAGCTGGCGGTGAGGGCGCAGCACCGCTTTCGGATCTGCCGGACGCGGAATCGCTCGACGCCGTCCTGTCGATGCCTGCGGACACTGTGAAGACGCGAGTCGAGGACGTCTCGCAACCGCTCCAGATCATCTACACCTCGGGGACGACCGGGGATCCGAAGGGGATCGTAGGCGATCACATGCGTTTCGGTGGAACCGGCATGTTGGGAGGGATCTTCGGTTATGGCGAAGACGAGCGTCCCTACACCGGGCTTTCCTTCACCCACAACAACGCGCAGGCGACGGCCCTGGCTCCGGCACTGATGTCCGGCTACCGGGCCGTGTTCAGTCGGCGCTTCAGCAAGTCGAAGCTATGGGAGGTCTGTCGCAGGTACGGCTGCACGAGCTTCTCCCTGGTCGGCGGCATGGCCACGGCGATCTACAGCGAGCCGCCGCGAGAAGATGATGCGGACAACCCGGTGCGCCTGGTGGTGAGTGGCGGCATGCCCGCCGCGATCTGGGAGGCCTTCGAGCGTCGCTTCGGCGTCCAGATCTTCGAGTTCTACGGCGCCAGCGACGGCGGTGGCATGGCCTACAAGCCGCCCGGCGTCGGTCCGGTAGGCTCTTTTGGAAAACCGATGAGCGGTCTCGACATGCGCGTGCTCGATGAGCATGGCAAGGAGTGCGCACCCGGCGAAATCGGTGAGATCTGCTGTCGACCCGAAGGTGCAGGGGAGGCGAGCGTCGAGTACTTCGAGAATCCGGATGCGTCGCGCAAGAAGATCCGGGACGGCTGGAACCGCAGCGGAGACATGGGACACCGGGACGCCGAGGGTTGGCTCTACTTCGATTATCGAGCCGGCGGCGGGATCCGGCACAACGGTGATTTCGTGAATCCCGGGTTCGTGGAGAAGCTGATCGCCGAAGACGCTCAGGTGTCCGACGTATTCGTCTATGGCGTGCCCGCCGCCTCTCAGGCTCCCGGCGAGAAGGATGTCGTCGCTGCGATCGTGCCGGGGAATGCGGAGGCCTTCGACCCGGCCGCGTTGTTTGCCCATTGCCGTGCCGGCCTGGAGCCCAACTTCGTCCCCAGCTATTTCCAACTCGTGGACGAGATTCCGAAGACCGCATCCGAGAAGCCCCAGGAACGCATTCTGCTCGATCGCTTCGAGCCGCACGCTGCGGGCGTCTGCCGTCGGGATCCGTGAAACGGCGTCGGCGACCTTCAGATTTCAACCCACGAACTGCAGAACTGAACGGAACACGACAGAGGTCAACATGGAAACGCATGCGCCGATTGCAGATGCACGAATGGAAGGAACGATCGAAGTAGGTGATGGCCGCTCGATCGGAGTGGCCGAGTACGGCGACCCGGAAGGCGAAGCCATCTTCTGGTTTCACGGCACGCCGGGCGGGCGCCGACAGGTTCCGCCGCGCGCACGTGAACTCGCCTCGGAGCGCGGTGTCCGTTTGATCGGTGTGGAACGCCCGGGCGTGGGAAGCTCGACACCCCATCTGCACGGAAGCGTCGCCGAAGGTGCCCGCGACATCGAACACATCGCCGACCGGCTCAACATCGACCGCTTCGGCGCGATCGGTTTGTCCGGGGGTGGTCCCTACGTGTTGGCTTGCGCACACGAGCTTCCGGAGCGGGTCGTCGCGGGGGCCGTGCTGGGCGGCGTCGCGCCCGTCTGTGGTGATGAGGCTCCCTCCGGTGGGGCGGTGGCTCTCGCCGGCCGTTTCGCCCCGTTGTTGGAGGCGCTCCATCAACCGCTAGGTCACCTGGTCTGGGCCACCGCCTTCGCCCTCCGTCCGCTGGCTTCCCAGGCCTTCGAACTATTCATCGGCACCATGCCCGAAGGCGACCAGGAGGTCATGAGCCGCCCCGAGATGAAGCAGATGTTTCTCGACGACATGCTTCGCGCCGGGCAATCGCAGCTGCACGCTCCGATCTACGATGCGGTGCTCTTCTCGAGGCCGTGGGGTTTCTCGCTGCGGGACATCCAGGTGCCGATCCGGTTCTGGCACGGTGACGCCGACCACCTCGTGCCGTTGGATCACGGCGAGCACCAGGCGGAACTCGTTCCCGATTCGGAACTCAGGGTCCGTCCGCGGGAGGGCCATATGGGAAGCCTGGACGCAGCGGATGAGATCCTCGATGCGATTCTCGGCCTGTGGCCGAACCGCAAAGCGAGTTGAACGCCTAGATGAGCCGACGACGGGACATGGGACGCGCCGCAGCCGTTCGGCCGCTGCGCGACATACCCGCGTGGGACGACGAGGCCGACGTCATCGTGGTGGGGCTCGGTGCCGCCGGGGCCTGTGCGGCGCTCGAGGCGAGGAGCGCCGACGCCGACACCCTGGTGCTCGAGCGGGCCAGTGGAGGAGGGGGTACGTCGGCGCTCTCCACCGGCCAGATCTACCTGGGTGGTGGCACGCCGATCCAGGAGAAGTGCGGATTCGAGGATTCGCCGGACGAGATGTACGCGTACCTGATGGCGTCATGCGGCCCCGGCGCCGACGAAAGGAAGATCCGGCTCTTCTGTGACGATTGCGTGGAGCACTTTCACTGGCTCGTCGGCCAGGGCGTCCCGTTCAAGGAATCCTTCTACGGCGACGGATCCTACACGCCGACCGACGATTGCTTGAGCTACTCGGGAAGCGAACTCGCGCACCCCTACCCGGACATTGCGAGGCCGGCGCCCCGCGGCCACACCGTGCAGCAGGAGACCATCGAGGCAGGGGGCATGTTGATGCGACGGCTGCTCGATGCCGTGAATGGCTGCGGCGCGCGGATCCAGGTGGATACGTTATGCGAGACGCTGATCTTGGATGAGGAGCACAGGGTCGTGGGCGTGGTGGCGCGGGTGGATGGAAGCCTTCGCCACTACCGGGCTCGCCGTGGCGTGATCCTCACCGCAGGCGGCTTCATCAACAACACCGAGATGGTCGAGCGCTACGCGCCGCTCCTCCGGAAGTGCAAGATGCGTCTGGCCTGCGATGGCGACGACGGGCGGGGCATCCGCATGGGAATGGGCGCAGGAGCGGATGTCATTCGCATGGAGACCGCCAGCATCGTGCTGCCGTTCACGGTGCCCAAATCCCTGATCCAGGGTGTGATGGTGAACCGCCAGGGCCAGCGCTTCATCAACGAAGACGCCTATCAGACCGTCGTCGGTGAGGCGGCGCTTCACGGTCAAGGCGGGCAGGTCTACTTGATCGTCGATGACGCCATCTACGAGACACCGTTCCCGCCGACGGAGATCGCTGCCGTAGGTGAGACCTTCGAGGAGCTGGAGCGAGAGCTTGGCTTTGCGGAGGGAAGTCTCCAGAGCACGCTCGAACTCTACAACCGCGGTGCCCAGCGAGGGGAGGATCCGGTCTACCAGAAAGCTGCGGCTCACCTGGTCCCGCTGGTCCACCCGCCGTTCGCGGCTCTCGACTACTCCACCGAAACGGCGATCTGGGCCGTCTTCACCATGGGGGGGCTGCGCACGACGCCCGACGGGGCCGTCCTCACTCCGGATGGGGATGTCATCTCGGGGCTCTTTGCCGCGGGTCGGACGACCTCGGGCCTGGCCGCCCAGGGTTACAGCAGTGGGCTGTCTCTCGCAGACGGCACCTTCTTCGGCCGCCGTGCCGGCCGCGCGGCCGCAGGGGAGGGCGGGTGATCCCCGGCCTCAGTGGATGATCTGCTCTTCGACGAGCTCGCGGTAGCGGTTCTCGGGAAGACCGAGCAGTTCCTTGAAAACGAAGTCGTTGTCTCTGCCCATGATGGGGCCGGTCTCTACCCGTGCCGGGGTGCGACTCATCTTCACGTAGGCGCCGTAGATCGTCTCGTCGAAGCCCAGCGGATGCCGGACCGATAGGAAGGTGCCGCGTTCCTGGTAGTGTGGATCATCGAGGAGGTCGGCGACGTTCAGTACCGGTGCGGCGGGGACGCCTTCTCGTTGGAGCCTCTCCGCCAACTCGCGATCGTCGAAGCCGGGAGTCCACGCGGCCAGCTCCTCGTGGATCGCTTCCAGCCGCTCGAGCCTTCCCGCGCCGCTGTCGAGTTCGGGAGCCCGGGCCCATTCGGGCTTGTTCATGGCCCGAACGAGGCCGCGCCATTCTTCGTCCTCGTGCACGGCAATGCTGATCCAGCGATCTTCACCTGCACAGGGGAACACGCCATGAGGCGCAGCCGCGCCGAGGGGGTGCCGGTTGCCCAGCGTCGCTGCCACCCTTCCATTCATCTCGTAGTCCATGAAGGCCGGTCCGACCATCTGCATCACGGCTTCCTGCTGGGAGTAGTCCACGTGCTGGCCTCGACCAGTCCGGTCGCGATGTCGTAGCGCGGTGAGGACGGCAAAGGCGCCCATGATGCCGTTGTACGGGTCCGAGAACGCGTTCTCGACCGGCACCGGCGGGCCGCCGAAGTAGCCGGTCAAGCTGTCGAGGCCTGTCGTGCTGGTCAGGCTGAGGCCGTAGGTTCGGATGTCCTTGAGGGGGCCGAACAAGCCCGCCGCTGGCATCGAGAACATGACGATGTCTTGTTTGACCTTGCGGAGATCGTCGTAGCCGAGGCCGAGCCGGTCGATCACGCCGGGTCCGAAGTTCTCGATCACCACATCCGACTCTGCGACGAGTTGGCGGGCGAGATCTCGGGCCTCTTCGCGTTTGAGGTCGAGTGTCACGCTGCCGTTGCCCGCCCAGCAGGCGTGGTTCGAGAGGCTCCGATCCGGGTCGCGAACACCCCCGGCGAAAGGAGGCAGGGTCCGGAGCAGGTCCACCCGACTACGGGATTCGATCTTGTAGACCTCGGCGCCGAGGAATCCCAGGGTCTGGCCGGTCACCGGGCCTGCCCACACCCAGCCGAAGTTCGCAACGCGGATTCCCTCCAGGGGTAGCGGGGCACCCGCGCCCTTCGTCGCCGGTCCGGAGTCGACCGTGGGTTTCCCGATAGCTACCGCGGGCAAGTCGGCGAGCACATCACTGTTGTGCTGGCCTAGCAGGGGCGCGGCGCGCTCGGGTCCGCCTGGGCAGTCCGGCAGTTTGAAGGGGGCGCCGAGACTGCGGATCCGGCCCAGTTCGGCGTGCTCGAGATCGACGAGATAGCCCCGCTCAGCGAGGTGTGGATGCTGCACCGCTTCGGCCACGTCGAAGACCGCGGTGATCGGGCAACCGGCCTCCTGGCATCGGTCCATGATCTCCTGCTTGCCGTGTTCGCCGGTCCACGCTTCGATCATGGGGTAGATCGCATCGGCGTTCTGGGCACGTGTCGCCATGTCCTGGAACATCTCGAGTTGCATCCAGTCGGGATTCCCCATCACGCTCGCGAGTCCGTTCCACTGGCCGGGCTCGAGCGCCAGCATCCAGACGTGGCCGTCCTTGCACGGTACGATGGTGGCGGGCGCACCCAGCGGCATCCCTACGCCGGTCCGGTGGCCGAACTCCCCGTTCTGGACGTAGGCTCCGATGTTCTGGCCGCCGACGAAGGTCGCGGTGATCGCCTCGGCACAAGACACATCGAGCTGTTGCCCACCCCCCGCCTGCTGTCGGCCGTAGAGCGCTGCCAGTCCCCATGCCGAGGCCGTGGCTGCACCGAAGAAATCCGCGGCGAAGGTGCCGTGCTCGAGCGGTGGGTTTCCCGGCGTCCCGCAATAGCGGTGGCCAGCTGCGGTGAGGTGGAACGCGTTCAGGTCGTAGCCCTTCCACCCGGAATAGGGGCCGGTCTGGCCGAAGGGCGTGATCGAGATCATCACCAGATCCGGGTTCAGGGCCGAGAGCGTGCCGTAGTCGAGGCCCCACTCCTGCATCCGCTGAGGCGCGTTGTCCTCGATCAGGACGTCGGCGCCGGCGATGAGCTGGAGCAAGAGATCCCGTTGGTCGGAACGGGCGATGTCGAGGGTGACGCTGCGCTTGTTGGTGTTGAGGAAGTGGAAGAGGCCGCTCTTCTCGGGGTGGGGTTCGTCGTTCGGGAATGGGCCCCAACATCGGGCGGTGTCGCCCGCGGGAGGCTCCACCTTGATGACGTCGGCTCCGTAGTCGGCGAAGAGCTTTGCGCAGTAGGGCGCCGCCACACGCTGACCCAGCTCGACGACCTTGATTCCCTCGAGAGCCCCCCGGCTCATCTTGCCTCGCTCCGCGTCACGGAAGCTCGCCGGTGACTTCCTCGATGGCGGTGAGGGCTTCCTCGACCAGGTCGAAGACGATCTGGCGGGCCGGCTTCATCGCAGTGACGAAGCCCACGCCCTGACCGGCC
Organism: bacterium; assembly: GCA_024228115.1. NCBI lineage: Bacteria > bacterium. Next base: position 35,052 of record JAAETT010000135.1, on the reverse strand, counting down.
GCCTCGGTCATCAAATCCTCCCGGCGGTTGTCGTTGGCACCCTGGATGTAGTCGGAGCTGAGGAGCATCTGATAAGGCGCGGGCAGCACCGGCGGCGCCTCGGGCTTCGCCCACTCTTCGGTCCAGGGGCATTTCAGGGTGCGCATGGTCATGCCCGAAATGCAGCGGGAGTAGGAGGTGTCGTCGGCCGTTGCGGCGAGGAGCTTCTCCTTGACGATCATGTCCACGTCGGATTCCCGTGAGGCAAGCCACAGGGTTCCCGTCCAGACTCCGGAGGCGCCCAGGCACAAGGCGGCTGCCAGGTGACGGCCGGTGGTGATGCCGCCAGCGGCGATGACGGGAATGTCGCCGGCAATGGAGACGACTTCCGGGACGATCGAGAAGGTCCCCATCGCTCCAGTGTGGCCCGCCGCGTCGTATCCCTGGGCGATGACGGCGTCCACGCCGGCTTCGATCTGGCGCTTGGCCTGCCGCGTCTTGCCAATCAGGCCGAAGATCTTGATGTTGCGCTCCCGGGCGGCGTCGAGCATGAAGGCCGGGCTACCCAGGCCCGAGCAGATCACGGGCACGCGCTCTTCGAGCAGTACCTCGAGTTGGCTGCGCGCCATCTCCTGGTTCAGACCGCCCCACTGATGAAGTGCGATCGCCCCCTTGGGATCCGGGACGTCGTACTTCTCCTTGATCTGCTGAGCGAAGGCCCGATGCGTCTCCGGGATGTTCTTCTCCAGATCCTCCAGGCTGCCCGATGATGGAACCGAGGCGGGCAGCACCAGGTCGACTCCGAAGGGCTTGCCGTCCACCCGGTCACGGATCCACTTGATGTCGGCCGAGATCTCGTCCGGCGTGTGCATGGCCTCACCGAGCACCGCAAAGGCGCCGGAGTTGATGACCGAGACCGCGACATCCTTGCAATGGGTGAAGGAGATGATCGGGTACTCGACCTCCAGCATGTCGCATAGCTTCGTTCGCAGCGGATCCTTGGCCATTGGGGGTTCCTCCTCATTCACTTTCGTTAATTCTTGAGAACCGCGGCGGTGGCGTTGCCACCCAGGCCGAGGGTCTGTGCCAGGGCGATCTTTGCGCCGGGGACCTGTCTGGCCCCGGCCTGTTCTCGGAGCTGCCAGGTGAGCTCGCAGATCTGGAACACGCCCATGGCGGTGGTTGCCTCTCCGAAGCAGAGGAAGCCGCCACTGGGGTTGATCGGCAGCTTGCCCGTGGGAAGGGTTTCTCCCTTCTCTACGAGACGCTCTGCCTCACCGGGCTGGCACAGGCCCCAGTCCTCGGGGAAGGCGAGTTCGTAGAAGACAGTGTTGTCCTGCAGCTCCACGAGGTCGAGTTCCGTCGGAGCCACTGCTGCCGACTCCAGCGCCTTGCCCACGGCCAGGCTGGCTTCACTGTGGCAGGTCGGTCCCGCCTGAGGCACCACGGTGCCGAGTCCGCGCGGGAGGCCGTCGTCGAAGCGCGCCGTGGCGACGCTGCTCGATGCCACCCAGACGGGCCGCGAGGTGCGCTTCCGGGCCACGTCTGCAGAGCAGATGACCACGGCGGCCGCGCCGTCGCTCACGGGACAGATTTCGTAGAGCCGCAGCGGGAAGCTCACCATGTTGGAGTTGAGCACGTCCTCCATGCTGAACTCCTGCCGAAAGCGGGCGTTCGTATTGTGCTTGCCGATCTGGTGGGCCTTGACGGCGATCCGGGCCAGATCCTCCTCGCTGGTTCCGAAGTCCTGCATGCGTCGCCGGCAGAGAGCGGCCCAGAAGGCGGGGCCGGGCATGCCCACGCAGAGCTGTCGCAAGTGCTCGGGATCGGTGTCCTCCTCGAGGCCGGAGGTCTGGATGAAGCCCTTGGGCATCTTCTCGCCACCGACGACCAGGACGCAATCGTGCACGCCACTGGCGACCAGGGTCCAACCGATGTTGAACGCATTGCCGCCAGCCGCGCATCCCGCTGAAAGGTTGTAGACGGGAATGCCGGTGGATCCCATCTCTTCGACGACATCGTTGCCGTTGAGGCCCCATCCTTTTCCACCGGAGAAGCGGGAACTCGCTGCGGCGACGGCCTCCACTTCGCGCCATTCCACGCCGGCGTCTGCGAGCGCGGCGTCGGTCGCCACACGGCACATCGAGGTGACGGACCGGTCCGCGAACTTGCCCCAGGGATGCATCCCCACGCCCAGCACTGCTACGTCTCTCATGGCGAGTCCTCTCTCCGACTGCGCGGCTTCAACTGCCGCCCGACTCGAGTGGCTTGAACTTCCAGGTCGTCACGTCGCGTCCCTCGTCATCCTGGTAGATGGGCTCGATCGTGAGTTCCACCTCGGCGTCCAGCTGCAGGGAATCTGGGTCATCGACACTCATGCGCGCGACCACCCGGAGGCCCTCATCGAGATCGACGACGCCCACGGCGTAGGGCGTGTAGGGCTCCTCGTAGCGAGCGGGTAGCGGCGGCGGGTAGTTCTGGATCGCGCAGCTCCAGAGCCGGCCCCTGGGGCCGAAGTCGGCGTCTTCCATTCGGCTCTCGTCGCACACCGGGTTGTGACAGGCGGCCGATCGAGGGAAATAGGGCGTGCTGCACGTCGCGCAACGCGAGCCCAGCAGGCGCGGGCCCGCCGGCGTTTCGGCGAACAGCCCTTCCGTCACGGGAATCTGCTCGTGCGTCGTCATTGCCTTGCCGCCCGGATCAGCTCGGGGAGGATCTCCAAGCAATCGCCCACGAGGCCGTAGCTGGCGTAGCGGAAGATCGCAGCGTCCGGATCCTTGTTGATCGCAACGATCGTCTTGGCGGCCGAGCATCCGGCCATGTGCTGGCTCGCACCCGAGATGCCGGCGGCGAGATACAGAGCCGGCCGGGTGATCTTGCCAGTCAGGCCCACCTGCTGGGAGGAGTCCACCCAGCCCTCGTCCACGATGGGCCGAGATGCGCCGGCCAGCCCGCCGAGCGCCTCGGCGAGTTGCTCGATCAACTTGTAGTTCTCGGGCCCGCCCAGGCCGCGCCCGCCGGAGACGATGATGTCGGCGTCCTCGAGGCGTGGGCCTTCGGTTCGGGCCTGCTCGATCACGCGGATGCGCTCGTTGACTCCGCTGAGGTCGACCTGGATCGATCGACACCCTGGCTGGGTCGGCCCCCCCTCGGCAGGCTCGGGAAGCAGCGCATTGGCGCTGAGCGCCACCACATACGACGCTGCGCCGGACAGCTCGTAGACCATCTGGGTATCGCCACCGTAGGCCGAGGCGGTGGCCTGGAGGCCTCCGCTTTCGCCGACGGAGATGTCGACACCGTTCATCAAGACGCCGGCGCCCACGCGTCCGGCCAGTCGCGGGGCCACGAGACGGGTGTCTGCCGCCTGGCTGAAGAGTATGAGCGCCGGCGACTCCTGCTGGCAGTAGCCAGCGAGGGCATCCACATAGGCGTCCGGTGCGAAACCTTCGAGCGCCGCGTCTTCGATCTGGTCGACGTCGTCCGCGCCGAAGCGTCCGGCCGTCTCCAGGCATTCCTCGGGGAGCGGACCGAGCACCAGCAAGTGGAGCCTTGCTCCTGTGGCGCTTGCCACCTTTCGGCCAAGGGTGAGCGCTTCCTCTGTACCTACAGGGAGTCCTCCCTGGCCCAGGTTCCACATGCACACCACAACCGGTTTCGTTTCCATGACCTTCTTCTCTTCCTTGGCTTGCTGTCGTTTTGCTTCGGGTTCCCGCGCGTCAGCTGATCACGCTCTCCTGTCGCAGGCGCGCGATCAGGGCTTCGGCCAGCGCGGCTGGTGTCTCGCCCGGCAGGAACTCGCAGTCGCCAGAGACGGTCGGGACGAACTGGCGCTGGGCCGCGACCCGGGGTTGGAGCGCCTCCGGGGAGAGGGAGAGACCTTCCGCTGTGATGATCTCGGGCTTCATCCGCCGCGCCGCCATCTTCTTGGCCGCCGTCGGGTAGCGCGGCTCTCCGAGCTCGTTGCTCACGGTGACGACGGCCGGGCAGGACACCTCGACGACTTCGTCACCGTCCGGGGTGACCCGGGTGATCCGAAGCGTGGGTTCGTCGGACGCCGGTGCGAGCTCGATTGCACGCGCGTTGGTCACGAGCGGCATCCCGAGGGCTTCGCAGATCAGAGCGGGTACCACGCCCTGATCATCGTCGGAGGCCTGTCTTCCGCAAAGGACGAGGTCCGCATCGCCGCTCGAGCGAACATAGGCGGCCAGCAACGCTGCGACGACATGGTAGTCGGGCGAGGGCTCTTCCATCGGGAGGGAGGCGATCTCGTCGACCCCAAGGGCTGCGGCGTGCTTCAGGATGGTCGTGGAATCCGGGCCTGCCGAGACCGCACCGATGCGACATTCGGCGCCGGCGTCGCGCAGTCGGAGCGCGGCCTCCAGTGCTTGCTCGTCGAAACCGTTCATCAGACGCGGAATCGTGGTCTGGGTCAGGGACTTTCCGTCCTCACCGATCTCGAGGCGCCCGGCCAGGGCGTAGTTGTTGACCGCATCGGGGTCGAGTACTTCCTTCACGCAGACGACGATTCGCATCTCACTTCTTCCTTTGTCCGCCCGGGAGGCAGTCCGGCAGGGTCCTGCCCTCCGCGTCGATTAGAAACAGGCTTTCGGATTCGCACCACACCGCATCCGCCGGGTAGTCGGGCGGCTTGTGTGAGAGGTCGGTCAGGAGATACCAACGCCAGGGCGGATCGCCGTGGTCGACGTACTCGCCGGTGAGGCTTCCTGCGAATTCCTCCCGGCCGGCGTAGCGCGTGCCCGGAATCATTCCGCCGCCGTCGCATTCCGCACGTGCCCCCGCAAGCGACGGTTCTACGCCGTGACTCGTAGGCATCGCCAATGTTCTCGTCCTCTCCATTCGCGCGCCGGGCTCTCCGACGCGCCGCTAGTAGCCCTTGAATTTCGCCTTGCGCTTCTCCAGAAAGGCACTCGTGCCCTCCCGCGCGTCGGCTGTGTGCGCGGACATGGTCGCGGCCACGGCCTCGTAGTCGATCATCTCGTCCAGTGTCGAGTTGAGGGACTTGTGGATGAAGCGGCGCGCGAGGTCGATGGCGACGCTCGGCCCTTCGGCGAGCGTCTTCGCGTACTCGAGGGCCTTCGGTAGCGCCTGTCCCTCCTCGACGAGCTCGTCGATGAGGCCTTCGCGGTGCGCCTCTTCGGCCTTCAGGCTCCGGCCTGTCTCGACCATCATGAGCGCCGTGGACAATCGCGTGACGCGCGGAAGGAAGTAGGTGATGCCGCAGTCCGGGGCGAAGCCGAGCCGAACCATGGCAGCGCACCAGCGTGTGGTGGTGTCCGCGATGCGGCGGTCGCAGGCGAGAGCGAAGGCGAGGCCGGCGCCAATGACAGGGCCCGAGCAAGCCGCGATCACCGGCTTGTCTACTTCGACGATCATACGGGTGAATTCTCCCAGCGGGCCGGCGGGCGTCTTGCGCTGATAGCGCTCCAGCGGAAGATCCGAGAGCCCCGGCAGGCCGCGATCCTCCGATCCGCCGCTGATCCACTCTGCGTCGCCGCCGGATGAGAAGGCTCTGCCGGCGCCGGTCAGCACCAGGACCCGCACGTCGTCGCGATGCCGCACCTCACGGAAGAGTTCGACGAGATCCCGGCCCAGCTCCCAGCTGATGGCGTTCAAGCGCTCCGGACGATTCAAGGTGACGATGCCGACGCCCTCGTCGACTTCGAAGAGGAGGTGATCCTCGGATGTCATGGTGTTCGCCTTTTCTGTTGCGATGTCACGCCGTCTACGCCTGATGCAGTGCCGCGATGGTTTCTTTGAGCCAGGCCTCATCCCGCCGCAGCTCGGCCGAGAGATCCAGCAGGACGGTCGAGAAGATGTCGGAGCAGCGCTCTCGAATCCGGGGCACCAACTCGTCGCGCGTGCCAACGATGGCCCACTCCTCGAGCATTTCGTCGGTGATCTGGTTCGGCATTTCCTTCCACCCGCCAGCTCGGGACAGCCGGTGGAGCTCCTGGCCGACGCCCTCCCAGCCGTGGAATTCGAGTACGGCGTGGTAGGTAGGCGTGGAGGCATAGAAGGCGATGTGTTGCTTGAGTGCCTGCTTGGCCGCCTCGACGCCGGCCGCGTCGTTGGCGATCGCAAGGAAGGGCGCCCCGATCAGGTCGATCTCGGAAGGCTTACGACCGGCTTTCCTGGCACCGTCCTCGATCGCCGGCAGGACGACCTCCCGCGTGTAGCGGAAGGTGGCAATGGGGTGAAGACGCAGGCCGTCGCCCAATTCACCCGCGAGGCGAGCCATGTAGGGATTGACGGCGGCCAGGTGGATCGGGACGTTTGGATGCTCGATCGGGCCCGGGTTGAAGAAGGGGTTCATCAGCGAGAAGCGGTAATGCTCGCCCTCGAAATCGGGTTTGGCGCCGGTCTGGAAAGTCTCGAACATCGCCTTCACGCAGAGCAGGTACTCGCGTAGACGAGGGCCGGGGGCCTCGGTCCAGTTCGACGCGTAGCGCCGCTCGACGTGGCCCTTCACCTGGGTGCCCAGCCCGAGTTGGAAGCGCCCGCCGGAGAGGTTCTGCAGGTCCCAGGCGAGCTGTGCCGTCACCATGGGGCTGCGCGGAAAGGCGATGGCGACGTTGGTGCCGAGTTGGATGTTCTCGGTGTGCTCCGCCGCGACGACCAACGGAAGAAAAGGGTCATGGCCGGCCTCCGGCGCAGTCAAGCCGTCGAAGCCCAGTTCTTCGCATCGGCGGGCCGCTGCCGCGATGCCCCGGATGTCGGTCATCCCCTGGCCATCACCGGCGTACTGGTCGGTGTCGGGCCCCAGAATCACGGTCTGGACGCGGAAGGCCACGCTCAGTCCTCCGTCGCATCGGTGGCGGCGATGTATCCGAAGGTGGTCGCCGGCCCGATCGTGGCACCAGCTCCGGGATAGCTGCGGCCCATCATGGATGACGAGCAGTTGCCAATCGCGTAGAGCCCCGGGATCACGTCCCCCGCCTCGGTGAGCACGCGTGCCCGAGCGTCGACCGTGAGTCCACCCTTCGTGCCGAGTTCGCCGGGGAAGGCTTCGATCGCGTAGAAGGGGCCTTTCTCGATCGGACCGATGCACGGGTTCGGCTCGACCTTGGCATCGCCGTAGTAGCGGTCGTAGATCGTTTCGCCGCGGCCGAACTCGGGATCCTCCCCCGTGCGGGCGTACTCGTTGTTCCTCGCCACGGACTCCTTGAGCCCCTCGGCGTTCACACCGAGCTGCGCTGCGAGATCATCGAGCGTCTTTGCCTTCTTGAGGTAGCCATTTTCGAAGAGCTTGCGTGCCATCCAGTCCGGGTGTGCGGAGCCCTGCAAGAGCGGGCCACAGATGTAGTTCTTCCGATAGGTGGCGTCGAACACGAAATAGGCCGGTACGCAGGGGGATTCGGGGCTGTCCTTTTCGTACATGGCATTCACGATGTCGAGGTAGGGGGCCGCTTCGTTCGTGAACCGGCGGCCCGCCTTGTCCACCAGGATGCTTCCGGGCAGGGACTTCTCGATCACGAGAAAACGCGCCAGATCCTCGCCAGGGACGACGGTGGTCGGCCCCCACCAGGCGTCGTCCATCAGGTCGACTCCGGCGCCAATCTTCCTGCCCATCTCGATCGCGTCCCCGGTGTTATGCGGGTTGCCGCAGGTCCACTCCTTGCGGGTGGGACCCGGCAGGTACTTCTCGCGCATGGCCTGGTTGCCCTCGAAGCCACCCGCGCCGAGGATCACGCCGCGGGTCGCTCCGATGCGGGTCTGCTGGCCGTCCTTTTCCACAACGACGCCTGTCACGCGTCCATCTTCGACGATCAGCTCGCGTGCGGGCGTCTTCAGCCAGAGCGGGATGTCCCGATCCATCAGCGAGAGGCGAAGCATCCCGATCAGCGCGTTGCCACCCGACGGATTCCGGTCACGCGGAGATCGCAGGCGCCAGCGGAAGTCCGTGAGGTACTTGAGGATGAGCTTCGCGAAGAGCATCATTCCGCCCGGCTGTCCGGTCATGGTCATGCGCGCCTCGACGGCCGTCATCCCGAGACGTCCCAAGATCTGCATCTGCGGGTTCTGGTTGCGCATGTTGACGAAATCTTCGCCCAGCTGGCGGGCGTCGAAGTGCTCCGGTTCGACCGAGCGCCCGCCCGGCTTGCTACCCGGAACCCGGGGATAGTAGTCGCAGTATTCGGGCAGGGAGATGAACTTCGCGCGCGTTCGATCGACGAGGTACTTGAGTGCTTCGGGGCCATTGTCCAGGTAGGCGTTCAGTCGATCGTCGGAAACAGCACCGGCGGTCGTGCCCTTCAGGTAGCTCCAGGCCTCCTCTCGGGTATCCGGAACACCGGCGTCCGCCATCAGGTGGTTGTTCGGGATCCACAGCAGGCAGGACGACATCGCGGAAGAGCCGCCGTAGCGGTCGGTCTTCTCGATCAGGAGCGCGTTGGCCCCCTGGTCGTGAGCCCGCAGAGCCGCCGTCATGGCCCCGGCACCTGAGCCGATGACCAGGACGTCGACAGTGTGATCAAAGCTCGTCGATCTGGCTTCCATCATGACCTCGTTCGTCCCATGTCCCTTCCGGAGCTCGCCGCCCCGGGAGCGGATCACTCGTGATCGTTTTCGCCTTGCCCGTCATGCGGCTGGATTCCCAGCAGGTGACGTGCGACGCCTGCCAACTCGTCCCGATATTGCGCGAGGCGTTCGGCGGGGGGTTCGGTTTCTTGTCCACCTGTCAGGTGCGCTCCGCTGGTCAGCCAGATCGCGGCGCCCGAAAGGATGTTCGCGACATGGACGGCGCTGATCGGGCGGAACTCGCCGTCGCGCTGCCCCTGCTCGATGGCGTCCAGGAAGGCCGCGTACATGGGCGCCGCCAGGCGATCGACCTCGGGGCGCAGCGTATCCTCCGCCGAAGCGACCTCCCGTATGAACAGCCGACCCAACGTGGGGCGCTCTGCAGCGCACTCGAACCACGCCTGGATGACCCGCTCGATCCGCTCGGCGTTGGAGCCTGGCACGCTCACGGACGCCTGGATCTGCTCGGTGAGGGGCCCGAAGGCCGCCTCGAGGACGGCGTCGTAGAGTGCTCTCTTGTCGCGGAAGTGGTAGATGATGGCCGCGCGGGTGATCCCGACGCGCTCCGCGATATCCGCCAGGCGCGCTGCCGCAAAACCGCTGCCGGCGAACTCGGCCTCCGCTGCCGCCAAGATCAGACCCCGGGTCTCTTCGGTGACCTGGGCGGTGCGGCGGGGAGCAGCGGGGGAGCTGACTCTCATGCTAGTAGCTTACTCTTGAGTTAGGATACGTCAAGGCCGGTCGTTGTGCGGCGAGACGAGGAGCTTCGAAGGTCAGGGGGAATTCATGCCGAGCGGGCCCAACGGCGCGCTGAGCGGGCGGCGAGTCCTGGAACTCGCCGGCGAAGAGGGCGCCTACTGCGGAAAGCTGCTGGCGGATCTGGGCGCTGACGTCATCAAGTTGGAGCCCCCCGGCGGCGACCCGAGTCGAGGCACGCCTCCCCGGATCCAGGCCGGGTCCGGTCGCGAGGAGAGCCTCTCCTTCCTCTACATGAACACCAGCAAACGCGGTGTGGCGCTGGACCTGCAGCAGCCGGAGGGACGTGCGCTCTTCGAGAAGCTCGCGAGCAGCGCGGATCTCGTCATCGAGACCCTCGCGCCGGGCACCCTCGAGGGTCTGGGGCTGGGCTATGAGAACCTCCGCCAGGCGAATGCCCGCCTGGTCCTCACTTCGATCTCCGGGTTCGGGCAGACGGGCCCGCATCGGGGCTTCCGCTCCTCGGATCTCGTGGCCAGCGCCCAGGGCGGGGCGATGCATGTCACCGGAGAGGAGGCAGATCCGCCGGTGCGCATGGCTGGCAGCCAGGCGCACGTGGCGGCGGCCACTGTGGCGGCGGCCAGCAGCTTGATTGCCCTGCTCGCTAGTTCGGGGCGCGGCGAGGGGCAGCACGTCGACATCTCCGTACAGGAGGTGGTCGCCTCGGTCTCGCACATTTGCGGCGTCGGGAAGTGGCTCGACGACGGGATCGTCTCCAAGCGCCAGGGAACCGGCCTGTTCGCCTCGGTCCCCTCCGGTGCCTATCCGTGCAGGGACGGAAGCATCTACCTGATGGTGAATCGACCGCTGCACTGGACCGCCCTGGCGGAGTGGGTCCACGAGGTGACCGGCAACGAGGAGATCCTCGATCCGATGTTCGAGGGGCCTTCTTCGAATCGGTTGCCCTACCGCGAGTTCCTGGATTTGTTCATTTCGGATCTGATGTCGCGACTCCGCGTCGAGGAGGCCTACCGCGAGGGACAGAACCGGCACATCGCCGTTACGCCCGTTCATTCCGCCGCTGCGGTGGCGAAGGATCCCCATCTCGCCTCGCGGGGGTTCTTCGAGGAGGTCGACCATCCAACCGTGGGTCGTCTTACCTATCCGGGCGCGCCCTATCGGCACTCCGAGACGCCGTGGCGCATCTACCGCCCAGCCCCGTCTCCGGGGCAGCACAACCGGGAGGTCTACTGCGACGAACTCGGCCTCTCCGAGGCGAAGTTGCGAACGCTCCAGGCCGGAGGCGTGATCTGATGTCCCAGGGCGATCGACCCTCGAACGAGCCGCGCCAGGCGCTTGCAGGTCTGCGCGTCGTCGAGTTCTCCGCCGCCATGGCGGGTCCGTGGATCGGCCGATTCCTGGCCTGGTGCGGTGCCGAGGTGATCCGGGTGGAATCCAGGAAACGTCCCGACGTGGTGCGGCTCTACGTTCCGCCCTGGGATCGCGAGCTGGGCATCCAGCCGCGGCTGTCGCCCTGGTTCACCGATTGGAACGCGGGGAAACGCTTCGTGACCCTGGATCTCCGCCAGCCTCTCGCTGTGGAATTGGCCAAGCGCCTCGTAGCTCGCAGCGACATCGCGATCGAGAACTACAGCGCAGGTGTCATGGACAAGCTCGGGCTGGGCTATGAAGAACTCCAGCAAGGGAATGGCGAGCTCGTCATGCTCAGTTCGTCTGGCTTTGGCGATACGGGCCCGTGCAGACGCTACGTGACCTGGGGGCCTAACATCGAGGCCCTGTCGGGAATGAGCCGACTCTCCGGATTCCCCTCCCGGGAGTGCACGCTGACCCAGTACGCGTACCCCGACGCGATCAGCGCCCTGCATGGATTGGTCGCCGTGCTGGCCGCCCTCGACCATCGGCGTCGGGGGGGCGGAGGGCAGTACATCAACCTCTCCCAATACGAGGCGACCGTGGCCGGCTTCGGTCACGTGATGATGGAGTATCTCGCCCTGGGCCAGGAACCGGAGAGGATGGGCAATCGCTCCCGGAGTGCCGCGCCCCATGGCTGCTACCCGTGTCGCGGCGAGGATCGCTGGTGCGCCATCTCTGTTGCGACGGACTCCGAATGGGAGCACCTCTGCCGCGTGTTGGGCAAGCCGGAGTGGCAGAGCGAGCCGCGCTTCGCGTCGCTCGCCGCACGGATGGAGCATGCCCAGGCGCTGGACGACGTGATCGCCGCACGCACCCGCGTGCGCAAGGACTACGAGTTGATGACTGCGCTCCAGGAGGCCGGAGTTGCGGCCGGCGTGGTCCAGAACGTAGAGGACCTGGCCCGGCACGATGCGCACCTTGCTGCCCGAGACTTCTTCGAGCAGATCGAGCACATGGCGAAGGGGGTGGTGACGGCCACCGGCATTCCGCTCGGCTTGAGAGGAACGCCAGGGCACAGTGGAAGGGCAGGCGCCGGAGTAGGCGAGGACAACGATTTCGTCTTTGGCTCGCTGCTCGGCATGACGCCAGACGAGGTCGAGCGGGCCGTGGCGGCTGGCGCCATCGAGCCCGCGGATGAACCCTGATCTCCCATTCTTTATGGGGCTGTTGACGAACTTGTAGGGTGAAATCTCAACTTTGACCTTGCATTAAACTTGGATCGTCATCTAAGATTGTGATTGTCTCGATGGTGCAGGGGCAATCGTGTCGGAAACCGCCAGTGAAGGACGCCGCGAGCGAAAGAAGCGCCAGTTGCGTCTCCATATCTACGAGACGGCGCGCCAGCTCTTCCTGAAGAACGGCTACGACGCGACGACCGTGGCGCAGATCGCCGAGACGGCGGATGTCGCGCCGGCCACCTTCTTCAACCACTTCGACAACAAGTCCGCCGTCCTCGCCGAGATGACGAGCGAGGTCTCCGAGCACCTCCTGACCCTCGTCGATCAGCAGCTCAAGCGCCCCGTCTCGGCCTCCGAGCGCATCCAGGGCTTCGCCGGGGCCGTGGCCACGGATGTTTCCGAAGCCCGTGGCCTCGCGCGGGAGGTCCTGCTCGAACTCATGCGGGGCCGCACGCGCCCCGGAGAGGATGCTCCCTATCTATCCGCGGTCCACGAGCCCTTCGCCGTGGTGATCCGCGAGGGGCAGGCCGCCGGCGAGGTGCGCACGGATCTCGAGGCGACCTTCCTGGCCGAGATGGCCCTTGGCGCGTTGAACGTGGCGCTCGGGCACTGGATGAACGACCCGGAGTTTCCGCTCGAAGAGTGGATTTGCCAGGCCGCCGCGTTCGTCTGTGAAGCGATCGAGCCACGCACTCCCCGACGGAACCCCAAGAGAGGGGATTCGTCGCGCTGACGAGGAGAACTCGACATGCGAGCCCACCACGTCCCTTCCGCCGAACTCGAGGTGCTCCTCGATCCGGACGCAACCGCGTGGAAGAGCGCGGGCGGCGAGGAGCTGAAGCTCGAGGGAACACCCCTCGGCATGCAGCTCACCGCTCACATCCGCGCAGCGTGGGCGGGTCGGAAGATCGGCTCCGTCGAGCAGGTTTCCGTCGCAGCGGTTCACGATGGGCAGGTTCTCGCCTTTCGCCTCGAATGGAGCGCAGCCAACGGGGGCGTGGAACCCAGCGACAATCACGAGTTTCCGGACGGGGCGGCCGTGGTTCTGCCGAGCAGCCCAGAGGCTCCGATCATCACGATGGGAGCTCCCGGCGTGGCGGTGAATGCCTGGTACTGGCGGGCCGACGGCGAGGGCGCCCGGCACGTCGTCGCCGAGGGCCTCGGCTCGAGTCGCACCCTTGACGTCGAACTCGTGCGGGGCCGGGGAGCCTGGAAGGACGGACGTTGGCGGGTGGTGATCGCCCGTGCCTTGCGCGTCGATACGCCGGAGCCCATCGCACAGCTCGAGCCCGGTACCGAAACGGGTTTCGGCGTTGCGGTGTGGGATGGGACTCAAGGCGAGCGGGCCGGGATCAAGGCCTTCTCCGGACCACTTTGGCTGGAACTCCAACTCGACGCCGTTCCCGAGACCACGAGGTAAGTCATGGACAAGCCCGACCGTCAACTCGCAATGGTGATGGACCTGAACAAGTGCATCGGCTGCCAGACCTGCACGATCGCCTGCAAGCGGCTCTGGACCCGCGACGAGGGCATGGACTACCAGTGGTGGAACACGGTCAATACCATGCCGGGTCGCGGTACACCGCGAGACTGGGAGCAGATGGGCGGGGGCTTTCAAGACGGCAAAGCCCGGCCGGGAAAGCTTCCGTCGCGACGCGATTTCGGTGAGGCCTGGGAGTTCAACCACGAGGAGGTCTTCCACGGCGGCAAGGGCGATTCCGTTCACCTGCAGGTGAAGGGCGAGGAGCCGGATTGGGGCCCGAACTGGGATGAGGATCAGGGCGCGGGCGAATACCCCAACGCCTACTACTTCTACCTGCCCCGGATCTGCAATCACTGTACGCATCCCGCCTGCCTGGAAGCCTGCCCCCGCAAGGCGATCGAGAAGCGGCAGGAGGACGGCGTCGTCCTGATCAACGAGGACCGCTGCCGCGGATACCGCTTCTGCATGGAGGCCTGCCCTTACAAGAAGATCTATTTCAACCACGCGGAGAAGGTCTCCCAGAAGTGCATCTTCTGTTTTCCGCGCATCGAGCAGGGCGTGGCCAATGCGTGCGCTCGGCAGTGTCCGGGTCGCGTCCGCTTCGTCGGCTATCGCGACGACGAGGAAGGCCCGATCTGGAAGCTCGTCGACAAGTGGAAGGCTGCTCTTCCCCTGCATCCGGAGTACGGCACGGATCCGAACGTCTTCTACGTGCCTCCTCTGGCACCACCTCGCTTCGATGAGAAGGGTGACGTCGACGAATCGAAGCCGCGAATTCCGGATGAATACCTGGTGTCGCTCTTCGGCCCGAAGGTTCTGGATGTTCTCGCGTTGATGAAATCGGAGATGGCGAAGACCCGGGCGGGCGAGAAGTCCGAGCTGATGGATCTGCTGATCGCCTACCGCTGGAAGGACATGTTTGGCGGCTTCGATCGCGATCCGGCGACGATCGAATGGGTCAAGAGCTGAAACACCGGGCCGGCATCAGCCGGCGCCGGTTCCTGATCGCCGGTACAGCGGGTACCGCGAGCCTCGCCCTGGGGCTTCGCTGCCTCAAACCCGGCGACGCCCCGGCCCCGGCCGGTTCGCCCGGTGCGCCGGCGCCGCCTCCCTACGGCGACTGGCGCGATGTCTACCAGGAACGCTGGCGCTGGGACAAGGTGGTCCGAAGCAGCCACTTCGTGAACTGCTGGTACCAGGCCCACTGCGCCTGGAACGTGTACGTAAAGGAGGGAATGGTCTGGCGTGAAGAGCAGGTGGCCGACTATCCCCAGACGAACGCCTCCGTGCCGGACCCGAATCCCCGCGGCTGCCAGAAGGGGGCCTGCTTCAGCGAACGCATGTACGACCCCGGGCGGGTTCGCCATCCACTGAAGCGCGTGGGGCCGCGCGGATCCGGCCGGTGGAAGCGGATCTCCTGGGAGCAGGCCACCGATGAGGTGGCGGACGCCATGCTCGACACGATCGAGCAAGACGGCTCGGACCGCGTGATCTGGGAGTTGGGTCCCCTGTATACCGAGGGCACGATGACCGCGGGGCATCAGCGTCTCTCGGTGTTGATGGACTCCACCAACCTGGACATGAACACCGAGATCGGTGACGGGCATCGGGGTGCGGCCGAGACCTTCGGGAAGATCTCCTTCGAGCGATCGGCCGACGACTACTTCTACTCGGATCTGATCCTGATCTGGGGGAGCAATCCTCTCTACACCCAGATTCCCAATGCCCACTACCTAACGGAGGCGCGCTACAAGGGCGCCCGCGTCGTCTGCATCGCACCCGACTACAGCGCCTCGTCGATCCACTCCGATTTCTTCGTACCCGTGGAACCCGGCACCGACGCGGCGCTCGGTCTCTCCGTCGCCCAGGTGCTCGTCGAGGAAGAATTGATCGACCGGGACTTCCTGGTCGAGCAGACCGATTTCCCGATGCTCGTGCGTGATGATACGCGCCGCCTGCTTCGCACGGCCGATCTGGAGGAGAGCGGAAGCGACGAAGAGCTCTACCTCTGGGACCGGGAGCGGGGAGCGGTGGCTGCGCCGAGAAGGAGCCTGCGCCTCGATGGGCTCCACCCGGAGCTGGAAGGTCGTTTCGAGGTAACGCTGAAGGACGGCAGTCGGGTCGGTGTCTCGACGGTCTTCTCGCTGTTTCGCGAGCGCCTCGCGGGCTTCCGTCCGGAAGACGCCTCGAAGATCTGCGGGACGCCGCCTGCGCTCATCCGCAAGCTCGCCCTTCAGCTTGGACACGCAAAATCAGCGGCCATGGTCACCACCAGCAACATGGCGAAGTACTACCACGGCAACCTGATGGAGCGCGTGCAGGCCCTGGTCTTCGTACTCACGGGCAACTACGGCAAGAAGGGCAGTGGCTTCGTCGGCTTCCCCTGGCTCGATCACGATTCCATCGAGCCCTTCGTGCGCGACATGTTCTCGCTCTCGGACATGATGAACACGACGGCCCTCAAGATCATCGGGGGCATGGTCGTCGATACGGCGCGCATGAAGCTCGACGGCTACAGCGAGGAGATGATCGTCCACGAGCACAGCCGCAGCGTGATCTCCGAAGGAAGAATGACCTCGGGGGCGATGTTCTGGTACGTGCACGGGGGCCTGCTCGGTGCGAGCGAGAAGTTCGACCAGTGGGATCCCTACCTGAAGCGGCCGGTGCGGGAGGTGCTCGAGGAATCCCTGGAGAAGGAGTGGCAGTACGTCTGGCCGAAACCCGGGAACGATCCCAGGATGATGTTGGTCATGGGGAGCAACCCGCTTCGCAGGATCCGGAGCTACCCGCGAATCCTGGAGCACCTCTGGCCGAAGCTACACACGGTCGTGACGCTCGATTTCCGCATGACGTCGACCGCGCTCCAGTCCGACTACGTGCTTCCGGCGGCCGGCTGGTACGAGCGAAGCGAGCACAAGTGGGCGACTCCGCTGATGCCCTACATCCACTCCGGCGAGAAGGCGACTTCCTACTACGAGGCGAAGTCCGATTGGGAGATCATCTCCCGCCTGGCCAAGGCCGTCGACGAGCGGGCGAAGGCCCGGGGAACGGAGAGCTTCGTCGACCGTCGGGGAGACGAGAGGCCACTCCACAACCTCTACGACAAGTACTCCCAGGGCGGTCGCTTCGGCCCCACCGACGACGAAGAGGTCTGCGCGGACCTGCTGGACAAAGCCACCAATCTCGGCGGCTTGAAATGGCCCGAGCTGAAGAAGAAGGGTTTCGCGCGCTTCGAGGGAATCGGGAAGAGCCCTGGGAGCGTCGGCAACGCCACGTCGATCCCGGCTGACGACACCATTACGCCCCTGACCGATCACGTATTCGACAAGGTGCCGTATCTCACGCTCTCACGGCGCATGCAGTTCTACCTCGACCAGGAGCTGTACCTCGAGATGGGCGAGGAACTCCCGGTGCACAAGGATCCTCCGATGGCGGGTGGGAACTACCCGCTGATGCTCACCGGCGGCCACGCCCGTTGGAGCATCCACTCGAGCTGGCGGGATGACAAGCTGATGCTCCAGCAGCAGCGGGGCGAGCCGGTGATCATCATCGGTACCGAAGACGCGGTGGATCGAGGGATTCGCGACGGGGTGCAGGTTCGCGTCTTCAACGATCTCGACGAGTTCCAGATCATGGCGAAGGTGACACCGGGCGTCCGCAAGGGGCAGCTGATCGTGTACCACGCGTGGGAGAACTTCCAGTTCAAGAACGGCAAGGGCTTCCAGAATCTGATTCCGAGCCCGCTCAACCCGGTCGAACTCGCCGGAGGGCAGTACCACTTGCGCCCCATGGTAATCGCCTTGCAGCCGAGCCACACCGATCGCGACACGCGCGTGGAGGTCGAGACCCTATGAGTGATGCAGTTTCCCGAGGGATGTCGAGGCGGAAGTTCATGGTGGGGACCGGAGTCGGCGCGGCAGCCGTGGGTCTTGGCCTTTGTCATTTGCGTCAGCGAGAGGGCAGCGAACTACCGATGGGCCCTGCGCCCGAGCCGAGGTCGCCCGTCGATGTCGTTCAGTACGGCGACTACACCGATGTCTGGCGCGAGCGTTGGACCTGGGACCGCGTTGCCAAGGGGACCCATACTCGGGCCAACTGCATCGCCGCGTGCTCGTGGGATGTGTTCGTCAAGGACGGAATTGCGTGGCGCGAGGAGCAGCATGCTGTCTATGAGGCGCCGCGCGACGACGTGCCCGACGGCAATCCCCGCGGTTGCCAGAAGGGCGCCTGCTACACGGATCTGCAACTGGCCAGTTCCCGCGTGGTCCATCCGCTCAAACGGGTCGGGCCGCGCGGGCAGGGCAAGTGGAAACGGATCTCCTGGGATCAGGCCCTGGACGAGATTTCGGACAAGTTGATCGATGCGGCGATCGACCAGGGCACCGAGTCGATCATCTACGACCACGGCACCACCAACGCGGGCTACGGCCCGGAGACTGCCGGTGAGATTCGCTTCACCGAGGCGGTCGGTGCCACGATTCTGGACTCCTGGTCCGGTGTGGGTGACATGCCCATGGGCGCGGTGCAGACCTGGGGAATGTACAACTGCGAGGGAACCTCGGACGATTGGTTCCGCTCCGACTACATCGTGGTCTGGGTGGGGAACCCGGCCTACACGCGTATCCCCGAGATCCACTTCATGCACGAGGCGCGCTACAAGGGCGCCAAGCTCGTGGTGATCGCGCCGGACTACAACGCGACCAGTGTGCACGCGGACCTGTGGATCAACCCGAAGCCCGAGACGGATGCTGCGCTCGGCCTCGCGGCGGCGCAGGTCATCGTTGCGGAGGACCGATACAACGAGGAGTACGTACGTGAGCAGACGGATCTCCCGTTGCTCATTCGGCGGGACGATGGGCGCTTCCTGCGTCACGCGGACCTCGAGAAGGGTGGCGACGACAGCCGCTTCTACGTCTGGGACGAAGCCAAGGGCAAACTGGCCGTGGCTCCGGGTTGTGCCGGCGACGGGGAAGGAGGGCGCTCGCTGGCGCTCGGCAAGTTGCGTCCGGCGCTGGCAGGGAGCTTCAAGGTTCGCCTGGCTGATGGACAAGAGGTGGAGGTGCGGCCGGTCTTCGAGCAACTTCGAGAACGGTTGGCCGAATACACGCCGGACAAAGCGGCCGAGATCACCGGGCTCCCGCCCGCGTTGATCCAACGCTTCGCGCGAGATCTGGCAGATGCTCCGACCGCGATGATCTTCGCATCGTGGGGTGCCTGCAAGCATCACCACAGCGATCTCTTCCAGCGGGCGATGATCCTGCTCATGGCGCTCACGGGAAACCAGGGAAAGCCCGGCGGCGGCCTGCGGGTGGCGGCTTGGTGGGGCCTGGATGGACTCGATCGCATGGGCGGGGCGCCTCCGGGAATCCTGGACATCGTGAAGATCCTGCCGAAAGCCATTCGTGGACTCACCCCGCGTGACTACGAGGACATCTTCACCGAGTACAGCGAGAAGGCACCCAATACTCCGCTGATGCCGTTCCTCTACGTCCACGGCGGCTACCGCGAGATGTGGTCGCGCCCGGATCTCGCCGACCCCGCGCTGCCCCGGCCCTTCGACGACTACGTGCGCCAGTCGATCGACCAGGGCTGGACCCGGATCCATCCGCCGGAGGACCGGGAGCCGCGCGCGCTGATCTTCACCGGCTCGAACCCGTTGCGGCGCTGGCCTGCGCCGCAGCATGCGCTCAAACATCTGTGGCCGAAGCTCGATCTCACGGTGGCCGTGAACTTCAGGATGAGCACGACCGCTCGCTTCGCCGACTATGTGCTGCCTGCAGCCGCTTACTATGAGAAGCATGGCATCAAGTACGCCCAGACGTATCTGCCCTACATCGTGGTCTCCGACAAGGCCACCGAGCCCGAGGGCGAAGCCAAGTCTGAGTGGGAGATCTTTGGTCTTCTTTCCGAGCGCGTGGCTGCCCGTGCGACCGAACGCGGGGTGAAGAGCGTCCGTGGACTCCACGATCGTCCTCACGATCTCACCCAGGCCTACGAGGTCTACACCACCGATCGGCACTACGATCCCCATGATCCCGAAGATCCGATCAAGCTGATGGACGATATCTTCAAGGCGAGCCCGAGCGTCGGAGGCGTCCGTGCGAAGGAGGCACTACGTCTGGGCGCGGTCCCGATCACCGGGCCCGCACGGCCCACACCGATCTATGCGACGAGCAGCGACTTCGACCCGAAGGACACCCACTGGCCCCACCGCTGGTTCGTCGAGGACAAGGTGGCCTGGCCTACGCTGACCGGGCGCCAGCAGTTCTATCTGGATCACCCCTGGTACATGGAGGCCGGTGAGCACCTGCCCGTTCACAAGGATCCGCCGAGTGCGGGAAGCCCCTACCCGCTGCGCATCAACGGGGGCCATACCCGCTGGAGCATTCACGCGATCTGGCGGGATCACGAGTTGATGCTGCGCCTCCAGCGAGGGGAGCCGGTCTGCTTCCTGAGTCCCACGGATTGCGAGCCGCGCGGAATCGCCGACAGTGACGGGGTGCGGGTGTTCAATGATGCAGGCGCCTTCGAGGCCAACGCCAAGGTGGCGCCCGGGGTGCAGCCGGGCGAGGTGATCATCTACCACGCCTGGGAACCCCATCAGTTCAAGGGCTGGAAAGGCCAACAGGAACCGGTCGAGGCTCCCTGGAAGCCGATCCACATGGCAGGGGGATACGGGCACATCCACTATCGGATGTTCTACGGTTCTCCAAGTCACGCGCCACGCGGAGCGCCCGTTGAGGTGGAGCGGCTTCCCGCCGGGAAAGAGATAAGTACGCTGCCGCCGTCCAAGGCGTCGGTGCATTCGTGAAGCGAGGAGTGCCTGCATGACCGACGAGAGCCTGAAGACGGCCGAGACCGCCGAGGTGAAGCATGCGGTTGCGCGCAGCCTCGCCTACAGCGTGTTTGCCCGAATGCTCGAGTATCCGGATGGCGAGCAGCACGACGCGATCAGCTCGGGCTCGCTCGCAACGCAACTGCGAGACGCCTTGCTCGTCCTGGATCCGGCCGTGGACGAAGTGGCGGACTGGCAGGCCCTGCGTGATGTGGGCGGCGAAGACGACCTCCCCGTGGAATTCACGCGGCTCTTCGATGTGGGAGCCGGGGCTCCTCCTTGCCCCCTTCACGGCGGTCTGTATTTCG
Organism: bacterium; assembly: GCA_024228115.1. Taxonomy (NCBI): domain Bacteria; species bacterium. The sequence goes on along the minus strand of JAAETT010000135.1, from coordinate 14,601 downwards.
GGAATCGGATGAAGACGATGGAAGAGGCGCTGCGCTTCTACAACTTCTTCGGCCTGACTCTGTCAGAAGCGCCCCGCGAACTTCCGGACCATCTCACCACCCAGCTCGAGTTCCTCCACTTCCTCGCCTTCCGCGAGGCGGAGGCGCTCGATGCGGGCACCGATCCGGGACCGTGGCAGAAGGCGGAGCGTGATTTCGTCGAACGGCACCCTGGACGCTGGGTCCCCGAGCTTCAGAAACGCCTCGCGAAGGAGGAGCCGATGCCCTTCTTCCGCGAACTCGTCGCCAGGCTCACGGCGTTCCTGGGGGCCGAGGCCCAACAAATCGGACGAGTCGCCGCAGAGGCCTGACGGGATCGGGAGGCGGCGAGTCCCGCTTCAGCCCGGCACGCCCGTACCGAAAACGTTAATCGCGCGGTTGAACGGTGCGCGATGCTCGGGATCGTATCCGGATTTCGCGGGGACCGTTTCGTCCCAGAGCACTGCAGCGTTTGGTTCCGGGAGCAGAACTCGAAGCTCCCGGCGGGCGTCGTCATCGAGCGCGCGCCACGCTCTCGAGAGTTCCTCGAGGCACCAGACCCGGTAACGCGATGTCGGGAGGCGGGTGTAGCGACAGCCCTGGATCTCCTGGTCGTAGTGTTTCAACCCTTGTCCGTAGGCGATGGCGTTCTCACGAAGTTGCACAAGGTGGGTTTCGCAGGCTTCCACGAGAAACGCGGCGAGTGGCGCGTCGGCTTTCTCGAGGAGTTCGGGTGTGTTCGCCGTGGCGCGGAGGTTCCACATACGTGCCACCCATTCGTAGACGCGCGGCGCCCGGGTTCGCATGATCTCTTCTGGCGTCGGGTCTTGCCCGAAGTGCCGGAACATCGGTCCCATGAGCGCAAAGTCGGCGATCGTCGGCGCGTGGCCGAGCACGAACGACCGCTGGGCGAAGATGGCTTCGAGCTGGTCGAGCGCGGTCAGGTAGGCCTGCTCCACGTGAGCCCGTGTAGAACCATCGACACCGTCGCCTTTGACGAACCCACCGTACTGCCGTCGCGTGATCATCGAGCGCCTGAGAAAGCGCGGGAGCCACCACATGTGGGTGGTGAGTTCGTCGGCCAGCACGCCGCTCGCGTACTGGTGATCCTGGACGTAGCTCCAGCGATAGTGCATCGCAGGACGCCAGAGCCATTCGTCCGCGTAGTCCTCCAATAGGAGGGCGATGAAACGCATCGCCGGGTCACTCGGGTAGATCGATGGCGCTTCCTGTTGGGTTTCGAACCACGCCAGCACGGGTGTCGAATCCGAGAGCCAGCGCCCGTCCTCGAGTTGGAGGACGGGCATCTGGACTACACCAGCCCCGGCGAGAAGTTCGGGTTCATTCCCGACCGTCGGAAGGAGTTGGTACTCGAGCGACCGGAAGCGGAGATACGTCTCGAGTTTGCCCGTGTAGTAGGAGATCCGTGAGCCGAAGACGCGAATCATGGCTTCCCTCTCGCTGTGCCGACCCAGTCTGCCACAAGTCAGGTAAGGCGGTGAAGAGAGACGCTACCCCCGGGAACGTGTGCGGTTCACCTGGACACCTCATCGACGCAATGCGGGAAGGATCTTCGCCAGCCTGCCGCCACGGGCAATGATCTGTCCCCGTGTCGCGCGCCAGACGTGTTCCACCACACCCTGGCCGCGCCGCTCTTCTCCCTCCGCGTGGAGCGTGTACGCCACGTGGGTCTCCTCGATCCAGACCTGATCGCGCAGGATCGGAAAGGCACCCAGGGCTTCAGCGTGAAGGCGGTGGGTCCGACCGCTCGATTCGATCAGCTCGATCTCGGCTCGTCGCGTCTGATGTTCCCGGCGGCCCCACGAGTACTGGATGCGGGCACGCTCGATCGGATGGTTGGCACCGTCCCGGAACACGAAACCATTGTCGAGCCGCTCACCGTTTTCAATCGTCTGCATGAGGTTGAAGCTCCAATCGGGACCGATCTGCCCCGCGAGCCATTCCCAGCCCTCCAGTTGCTCCCAATTGCGTACACCCCATGACTTGTCGCGCTGGCCGAGAGCATTGATCTCGTGGCGTTCCGAACCGAAATGCGTCCAGCCCGTCACGCGCCCCGACTGCTCGAAGTGTGCGCCGGTCATCGTCCGGGCCAGCTTCGCCCCATGGGCACCGTAGTCGAAGGCGGGGGTGTGAGCTTCGAAGATCACGTCCATTCCCCGCTCTCCTTCGATCTGCAGCCGCCAGCTTCGCAACGGCTCGAGCATCGTGACGACGAGATCACCGGCTCGCATGCCTCGGCCCGGATCCTCTTCGCGACAATCTCCTTCGTGATCGAGATCGGAGGGCCCGTAGAAGAGCTCCAGTTTGCCGTCCCTCAACGAGATCGCCAGGCCGTCGGTTTTGCGGGCATGGAAGCGGTATCCGGTGCGCGCGAGTGTGAAACTCCGGTGCTCGGGATCTGCCCAGTTGAAGTAGAAGCTTTCCTGCCAGGCGGGGTCGGGCCCGACCTCGTGCAGCCACTCATCACGTTCTTCGATCATCTCCGATTCCCTTTCCGAACGTGGTGCGATGGTCGCGATGTCGCTCCTGCTGACCGCGGAATCAAATCCAGCCCAGCCAGGCTCCGAATACCAGGAGGCAGAGAGCGTCGAACGCGAAGATCGCGCCGACGGTCTTGGCCTGTCGGCGGACGTCTCGCATATCGTGAACCCAATAGGCGATGAGGTAGAAATGCAGGTAGCCAAACAAGAATATGGGAATGGGGCTGTGCGCACTCCACCCACTCCAATCCCACGTCAATGCATCGACGGCGTTCAGGAAGATCTCGACGACCACGCAGAGAAATGAATTCACGGCTGCCAGGAAGAGCCGATTGGGAATACCGAGGATCTTGACCGACTTGTCTTTCGGCAGCAGCTTTGCGCCGTAGATTCCCATGATCGCGAACATCAGGCAGATCTCGATGTTGAGGCCGATCAAGATCACGAAGGCGCTGTCGCCGGGGGTGGCCCACATGGGCGCGAATTGCGTGAAGTGGAAGACGAGCCCGTTCCAGATCTCGTTGAACCAATCCATCCCCCAGAACGCGAGCCCCGCGAAGAGGACGTTCCAGTTCCGGCGCTCGACCTCGACGGAGTAGACGTAGAACACGAGGACGAGAATCGGAATCACGTACCACTCGAAATGGCTGCCATCGCGCAACCGATCGAGGGCTTGACTAGCAAATTCGGTCGGCATGAGATCCTCCGGAGTTCGCGGGCGATGTGTCTGGTTCTACGTCAATCGATCCGCACGGCAGAGTTGTTAGCCTTGATGATGCCACTTCGCCGGGGTTCGCAGCTCGACAGGGGGTTCGAACCAGAGCGGTGGTCAAGTCGCCGACGTTTCCTGGATCGGGCCGCGGTCATTCGCTTCCTGCGCGGTCTCGAGTGAAGGGGGTCGGCCACGGTTGCTCGAGGCTGTGTTGGATGAAGTGCTCGACGAGCAGGCGCAGATCTTCCAGGTGCGAAGGCTCCAGAGGATCCGAGAACCAACGTTCCCAATCGATCGGGCCCGTGGCGAAGTAGCCGAAGATCATCCACATGAAGCTTCGCAGAAATGTCGTCGCCGGAAGAGCCGGATCCACGATGCCCTTCTTCTGGGCATCTTCGAGGAGGGCGCGTAGGGGAGCATGGATCTCCAGGGAAGTCCTGATCTCGAGGGATCGGATCTCGTCCGCGGGATCGAGCCAACGTCGCAGGTAGAGTCGTGGTCGCTCGGGGCGAAGGACCATCAGGTCGATCATCGCGTTGGCCATGCCTTTCAGGACATGGACGACCTGTCCGACCTCGATGATCTCCGGCTCCTCGAGCACCTGGAGCTGTTCCTTGAGAACCTCCATCTCCTCCCGATAGAAGTCTTCGAGCACGAGGCGGAAAAGATCGGCCTTGCAGCCGACGTGGTAGTGGACGGTGGCGATGTTGGCTCCGACCTCCGCGGCGATCGCCCGCGTCGTCGTCCCCTCGAATCCGCGTTCCGCAAACAACCGGGCCGCTACCGCGAGAATGCGTTCACGGGAGGCGGGATCCCTGGGCCTCCCCATCAGCTCGCGTTCACGAATGTGTTGATGAGCGCGTCGCGCTTTTCCACTGGGAGGAGATCGAGCAGGGAGTTCATCCGCGCCATCTGCTTCGGCAGCCCGTCGCCGGTGAGGCCTGCCAGGCCCGCGAGCTGCACGAAGATCTGCTCGAGGGGCTGATCCTTGATGGCGTTGACCTTCTCCGCCATGGCCGCCCGATCGAAGCCGGGGCCGCGCTCGCGGAGGGTCGCCACCGCTTGGCGAAGGTCCTGAAGCAGCTGATCGATATGGGGCACATTCGAGCTCGTCACGCTCACGTGGAGGTTGGCGGGGCCTCCGCCGCACGCGAACTGGGGAAGCAGGGCCCAACCTCGTGCTTGCATTTCGTCATCGAGCTCGAAGATGTTGATCTCTTCGGAGCCCAAAGTGAACATGCACATATCGGGAACGGCAAGGGCCTCGATCCCATCGATCTCTTCGATGCCGTCGAGGAGCGCACGTGTGGCATCCCAGCTCTCTCGTACGATCTGCTCGTAACCCTTTTCCCCGAGATGGCGCATCACGGCCCACGAAGCCGCGATCGGCCCCGTCGATTTGCTGCTCAGAACGGTGGGGTTGATGACGGCGTATTCGGTCGTGCCACTACAGACGAAGAGGGCATGCTTGCGCAGCTCCCGGTTCCGATAGAGGAGCACTGAAGCGTTCTTCGGCGCGTAGCCGTATTTGTGCATGTCAGCGGAGATGCTCGTTACGCCCTCAATGGAGAAATCGAAGGCGTGCGAGACTTCGCCGAGGCGGCGCATGAACGAAAGGTAGATCCCGCCTACGCAGGCATCGACGTGAAACAGGATTCCGCGCGCACTGGCCTCGGCCGCCATCTCGACAATGGGATCGATCGTGCCATGGGAGAAGTTCGGTGCCGAGCCAACTCCGAGGATGGTGTTCGGCCCGAGCGCAGCCTGGAACGCCTGCGCGTCGGCGCGGAAGTCCTCGCGATGAACCGGTGTCATGACGGCGCGCAGCCCCAGGTAGTGGGCGGCCTTGTGAAAGGCAGGGTGAGCTGTCACCGGGAGAACGATTTCCGGATCCACGATTTCCGGGCGATGCACTCGCGCGTGATCCCGGGCCGTCTTGACCGCGAGCAGGATGCTCTCGGTACCGCCGCTCGTCATGTTGCCCACGACCTCCGCATCGCCCTGGAGCAGATCGGCGACGGATCGGACGACGTCCCGTTCCAGGTGCCCCGCACTCGGGTACATGTTGATGTAGAGCGCGTTCTGGGTGAGGAAGCGGGTGTAGGCCTCGGCGGTGAGCCGGTAGGCCTCCTCTCCGGGATCGTAGAGGCCGGTGAGGACGCGTCCGCTGTGCCAATCGACGTCACCCTCGGTCAGTTCTTCGAGACTGGCCATGACCTGATCACGGGTCTGCCCATCGCGTTTCAACGCTCCCACGGCGGCTTCCTCCTGGTTCGTACCGATTCAGTGCTTCCATCAAACGATTGATAAACAATATCACGAGAAGACACCCACCCGCAAATCATCCGACGGCGCGGCTGCAACCGGCTGCCCCGGACCTACCATCCTGCCAGCACCCGAAAACCCGATCTGGCGAGGAGCCCCCGCATGAATCTCAAGCTATCCGGAGTCAATCTGTCCCCCTTCGTGCGCAAAGTGCGCGTGGCGTTGGCCGAGAAGGGCCTCGCCTACGAACACGAACCCGTGATGCCCTTCGGTCTGCCCGCCGAGTACGTGGCCAAGCATCCGCTCAAGAAGATCCCGCTGCTCGAGGACGGCGACAAGGTGATCCCGGACTCGTCGGCCATCTGCGCCTACCTCGAGGCCATTGCACCGACCCCGGCTCTCTACCCGGGTGATGCCTATGACCTGGCGCGCGCGATCTGGTACGAGGAGTTGGCCGATGAACCCATCAGCGCGGGTGCCGGTGCGTTCTTCCGCGAGAACCTGCTCGCGCCCCTCATGTTCGAACGCGAGACCGACCAGGAAACAGTCGATCACGCCCGCGACGAGATCCTGCCGCCGCTCTTCGACTACCTCGAAGCAGAACTCGTAGAACAAGACTACCTGGTGGGAAACACGTTCTCGATCGCCGACATCGCCGTCGGATCTCAGGTCGTGAACCTCCGCCACGGTAAAGGCGACGTGGACGCGGGCCGCTGGCCGAGCCTCGCCGCCTGGGTCGAACGCGTGCATGGGCGGCCCAGCTTCAAGGCACTGATCGAGGAAGAACAGGCCGGACTCAAGGCCATGGGAGGGAAATAACGTACCTGGCGCAGAATGCTGGGCCGGTACACCGTGGCACGACAGACTCCCAGAGTCGCTACCGGCGCCGGAGTCTCAGGCGGTTGCGCAGCGGCGTGAGGTCGTTCCCAGGTAACGTGCCAGAAGGCGGTTGATCTCCACGGCTCGTGGGACGAACCCGACGCCTTCGACGAGTTCACCGACGTACTTCAGCTGATTCGGACTCCCACCCGGCGGCCAGGCCGCACCGCGCATCAGGACGCAGGGGTGCTTCCTCGGCCTCGGAGACGTCGCGCCAGCAAACGGGCAATGGACCCGAGCTGGGCCCGCCAGGGAGCACCGCTCTCATACACGTGACGGCCGATACGGTGCATGCGCTCCAGCTCCTCGTCACTCATCGGACCCTTCTCGAGGCAGTCGAGGTTCTGCCTGAGTTCCTCCATGTTCGCGGGCCCACAGCACGTGAGGTGGACTCGGGGGTGGGAGAGGACGAAGCGGCAGCAGTCTGCGGCGGTTGGAGGGGCCTCCCCCGGCGGCATCCGCCCGGGATCCATCAGGCTTCCCCAGCGGTTGCTCGTGAAGCTGACGATCCCCGGCCCCCCTTCGTCGGGCAGGTGGTCGAAGACCTCCGTCTCGGCTCCCCGATGGGCCGCGTTGTAGCGCAGGTGATAGATGTCGATCGGGTGACCATCCTTTTCGAGCTCGGGAATCAGCGTGCGTCGATGTGTGGAGAGGGCCAGAAAGCGGAGCTTCCCTTGCTCCCGGAGCTTCATGGCCTGCTCCACCAGCTCGGGGGCTGGCGCCTTCGTGTGGTTTCCGAGGAGCAGCACGTCGAGGTACTCCAGCCCGAGCTGACGAAGTGCATCTTCGACGCCGTTCGAGATCGAAGCCGGCTTGCGCGTGACGGCATGCATGACGATGACGAGATCCTCTCGACCCTTGCGCGCAACGGCCCGAATCCCCCGGGCCATCGCTTTCGTGCGCAACGCGCCCCACCAGAGGTAGTTGACGCCCCGCTCGACGGCCTCCTCGAGCATGGCCTCGTCGGTGCCGTAGCTTGCGGCGACCCCGAGACGGGTCACCGAGAGTCCCGTGCGTCCCAGCGTCGCTCTTTCGAATCCCACGGTTTCCTCCCACGTCTCGCCCAACCCGGACCTCTACCCACTCCTCGTCGGGAGGGGTCCCTCATCATACGGCCCTTCGCGCACCCACTGCCATCGGCTTCAAGGGGTCAGCCCTCGTGACACTCCGCGGATCCGCTACTCCGCCGTACCGAAGAGGGTGTCCGGAATCGTGGTGAGGAAGGCGTAGTTGCCCGCGAGATCTCTGCGGTGGTGCTTGTCGTGCTTCACCGCCAACCACCCCATGGTCCGCAGGGGAAAGTGCTGGAAGTTCAGCCCTGCGTGGTTGACCACGTTCAGCACGGTGTAGCCAATGAAGACCACCGCGAAGCTCGGGACGCTGACGCCACCCACCAACGCAATGGAGACGAGGAACGCCCCGAGACCGAGGCAGGTCTCCAGCGGATGAAGGAGCAGACTATCGACCCCGCGCGGATGCCTCGTCTGGTGGTGGACTTCATGGACGGCGCGGAGGATCTTCCACTCGTGGAAGGGGTAGCGATGAACGCCGTAGTAGATGAAGTCGTAGATGATCACGACCCCGACGATCTCCAGGGGGATGCGCCAGAGCGCGACATCGCCTGTGTACATGAGATAGTCGGAGAAGAAGAACGCGCATGTGAACATGAACCCCACCGAAACTGCGGAGTTGAGCTTGACCGAGCGCTGCAACGCGGCGCCGTCGACGCCTCGCTCGGGGTCCTCGCTGATGATGGCGTCCTTCATGGCCGGCGAATTGAAGGCGAGCTTCAGCCCCCGGAAGGTCAGATAGGAGGCCGTGTATCCCAGGAGGATGATGATGAAGATTCCCATGTCGATCTCCTTGGGTTGAGCGGGGCGCCGAGGGACGGGATCGTGCTCCCTCGGCTTCAGCGAGTGTGAGCGAAAGCCTAATTCATTTTGCATATTGTGTGCAATGTAAAATCCACCTAGTCTTTCCAGGTGGGTGACTCACCGCGCCGTATCAAGCTGCCTGCCCCGCCCGCCAGGCCCCGCCCGCACGCCGAGCGCCGGGCCGAAACGCGCGCCGCGATCCTCCAGGCGGTGAGCGAGAGCGTTGTAGAGGTGGGTTTCACGCGGACGACCGCGGCCGAGATTGCGCGCCGGGCCGGCGTCACCTGGGGTGCGGTCCAGCACCACTTTGGGGGCAAGGACGGCATGCTGAGGGCCGTCCTCGAGGACTCCTTCAACCGCTTCGTGGAGCGAGTCGAGAGCGTTCCGCGAGAGGGCCCGCTCGAAAAGCGGGTGTCGCTCTTCGTCGACCGGGCCTGGGAGCACTACTCGAGCACCGACTACCAGACCACGCACGAAATCCTGCTGTACTTTCGCGCTCGGGAAGACATCGAGGAAGCACCGACCTGGTCGGCCATCATGGCCAAGGCGTGGAACGAAGTCTGGCGTGAGATCTTCTTCGACACGACGGTTTCGCGTCGGCACCTCGTTCTCACCGCCCGATACGCCCTCGCAACGCTCTCCGGGCTCGGCAGCCTGCTGCTTCTCTCGGGCGATCCGGCCGACTCGTTGGCGCGTGATCTCGATATCCTGAAGCGCGTGCTGATCGACGAACTTCGAGACGAGGAAGGCTGACGCACGCTGTTGAACGTCTCTGCGACGCTCGACATGAATTCCATCACGGAGAAGTCCCTGGCTGCATCCAAGCGCCCCGTAATCGTCGGTGTTGGTCAGCTGGTTCAGCGCGACGCCGAACTGGGTGACGCTCTCGAACCGTTGAAGATGCTCGAGCAGGTGACGCGTCAGGCTGCGCAGGACGCGGAGATCACTGACGCGACCCTCGCCGGTCTCGATACCGTCGCCGTCGTGAGCGTGGCCGGTTGGCGCGCAACGAATCCGGCTCGTCTGCTCAGTGACGTGATCGGCGCGAAGCCCAGTGCCGAGTTCACGACCGAACTCGGTGGCCAGATCGGCGTCACGGCTGCCAACCAGCTGGCGGAACGAATCACGCGCGGCGAGACGAAGATCGGACTGCTCGCGGGCTGCAACAATCTGCGCACGCTTCGTCGGGCGATCGCCATCAAGCGGGATCTCGGCTGGGTGAAGGGAGGCGGCCCAGCACCCGAATGCATCGGCGAAGTTCGTCCAGGAAACACGGATCTCGAGCGCCAATACGGCATGGAGACGCCGCCAGATATCTATCCGATCTTCGAAAATGCACTGCGTGCGCGCCGTGGACTCAGTCTGAGCGAGCACGCCCAGAAAATGGGAGAGCTGTTCAGCGCCTTCTCGAAGGTCGCAGCCGCAAATCCGCATGCCTGGTTTCCCACGTTCCGGGATGCTGCCGAACTCACGACTCCGACGGCGAAGAATCGCATGATCGCGTTTCCCTATCCGAAGTATCTGAACGCGATCTTGAACACCGATCAGGCAGCCGCGCTACTGATCATGTCCGAGAGCGCGGCTCTGGAGGCCGGTGTTCCGCGAGAAAAGCTGGTCTACTGGTGGGGCGGGGCGGAGGCCGTCGAGAAGGCATGGAATTCCAGCGAACGGCCCGATTTCGCCAGCTGTCCTGCCATGCTGGACGCCTCTCAGAGTGCGCTTCAAAACGCGGGTATTCAGATCTCAGACGTCGATCTGATCGATTTCTACAGCTGTTTCCCGGTCGCGGTCGAGACGGCCATTCGCCAGCTGGGATTGAGTGAAGACGATCCGCGCGGATTCACCGTGACGGGCGGACTGCCCTACGCGGGCGGGCCTGCCAGCGCCTACACACTTCACTCGCTGGCGACCATGGCCGAGCGTATTCGCGGCGGGAGTGACACGATCGGCCTGGTGACGGGCAATGGCTGGTATCTGACCAAGCATGCGGCGAGTCTCTGGGCGTCCTCACCCAAGACGGGAAGTGTGCCCACGCGCGGCCTCTGCGACGATCTGCCCTCTGCAGAGCAGGACTGTACCCCGCGCCCGGTGGTGCCCGATGTACAAGGCGATGCCGTCGTCGAAGCCTACACCGTGGTGTACGGCAAGGATGGTTCGCCGGAACGGGGCATCGTGCTCGGTGCCGCCGAAGGGGGCGCTCGCTTCCTGGCCAACACACCCACCGATCGAGGACTTCTGGAGGCCTTCGTCTCCAGCGAGCAGGTGGGCCGCCCCGGAATCCTCAAGGACGTGGCGGGACTTCAACAGTTCGAACCCGCCTAGCGAGTTTCGGCGCTGGGATCAGCGAGCGGAGGCCCTACGCGCGCTCGTAGGTGCCCATCAGACGATTCATCCCGAGCACATCCGGCTCGATCGTGTCGAGCAACTCCCGCAGCGTGAGGCCCGCCTCGAGATCGGGTTCGCGGCTGAGCGCAAGCAGCCAGAAGAAGTAGCGGTGCGTCCCGTGGCCCTCCGGGGGCATCGGACCGCCATAGCCCGGCTTGCCGAAGTCCGTTGGCCCTGTCGCATGCTCAGCTACGCCCTCCGGCAGGCTCGTCGCCGTGCCCGGAATGTTGTAGAGCACCCAATGGACGAATCCGTAGCCTCCGGACGAGACGACCGGCGCATCGGGATCGTGACAGATCACTGCGAACGAACGGGTTCCGTCGGGAACGGTGCTCCAATCGAGCGCCGGGGAAGTGTCGTCCCCCTCCCCGCTGTGCCTCGTCGGAATGGGTCCTCCCTCTTTGAAGGCCGAACTCGATAGCTGCAGGTCTGAAAGTGCGAATTTCATGGGCTTCTCCTCTCTTGTAGTCGTCCGCGGTTGGGAGCCTGCACCGATTTCCGCTTCAGCACAAGCACGCCATGCTCTATCCGGATCAGCGGATCAGCGGATCAGCCAGAGAGGGTAGGGGGTATGGCGTGCGGACAACGAAATCGGATCTCCCATGGTGTACATTCCAGGGCGCGCCCGGCAGGAGACGCGATCATGAATCTATCGACTCGAACTGCCAGCTCTCGAGCGGCCGCTCCGTTCTCGGTTCCGGCTGGAGTTGTCGTGGAACCCCGTCGTTTCGACTTTCGCGATCTCGACGCGATCCCGAAGTACTGGTTCGCCGACAACGCGATCATCACCCATATGGAGAACGCTTTTTCGTTTCTGATCCCCCCCGGAGAAGCATTCTTCATTCGGTCGGTCCGGAACTACCAGGACCGTGCCAAGGATCCCGCGCAGAAGGCGCTGATCGAAGCCTTCGTTCAACAGGAAGGACTGCACACCAGGGCCCACAATGAGTTCAACGCATCGCTTGCTCGGTTCGGTGTGGACGTTGCGCGCGAGACCGCGTATGCCAGACGGACCGTCGCGCGGATGGAGAAGTTCCTGCCGAAGAAGATGAGGTTGGGAGTGACCGTCTTTCTGGAGCACCTGACGGCCGTTGGCGCGCACACGGTATTTTCTGAGCCTGTGGTCGCGGAGAGCATGCACCCCGAGGCGCTCCGGTTCTGGCGCTGGCACGCTGCCGAGGAGCTCGAGCACAAGGCCGTAGCCTTCGACCTCTTTCGCGAGGTAGGGGGAGGGTATTGGCTGCGGGTGCTGTCGGCTGTCGCGGCCATCGCGCTGTTGGCGGTCCCGCTCAACCGGCTCGTCGTTCGCATGTCGCGGGAAGATCCCCAACCGGTCAGCGAAGACATGCGAAAGAGCGCGCGTGAACTCAACCGAAAGATCGCCGGCCCTCAGTTGCGAATGATCGGCAAGTACTTCCGTCCGGGCTTTCATCCGTGGAACGAGAACGACGAGCCGTATCTGCGAGGGTGGTATCGGAACCCCGACGTCAGTGCTGCGGGCTAGCCTCTTCTCTTCCGCCATGGACGGGGCGACCCATGGGCACCTATCGTTCGGCTCCTAGAGAGGAGAACGAATGGCGGGCTGGGCTTCGGATCTCGGATTGTTGTTGGAAGAAAGGAAGCAGCGCATCGACGAGGGGTGCTCGATCGGGGATGACCTCCTGGCCCGAATCGATGCGCTCGATCCCATCGAAGACGCCTGGAATTCGGAGGCCATCGACCCTCTCTACGATGAGCTCCTGGCTCTTTCGGCCGACCCGGAACTCGAGGCGCGGGAGCCCAACGATCTCGAAGCCATTCGCAGCCTGCGGCCGAGCGATCCGATCGAGATCCTCCCGTGGGTGATGAGCGAAGCAGCCTTGCGCGATCGATTGCACGGCGCATGGACGGGACGTTGTTGTGGTTGCGCATCCGGCAAGCCGGTGGAACTGATGGGGATGCAGGGTGGCCGAAAGGCCATCAAGTCCTATCTGCAAGGCGCGGACGCCTGGCCGCTGCAGGACTACATCCCAGAGCGTTCGGGAGAAGTGCAGGCGCTGTGCAAACTCTCGACCCGCGAGAATATCGCCTTCATGGAGCCGGATGATGACATCCACTACTCGCTGGTCGGCCTCGCTGTGCTCGAACAATACGGCCCGGAATTTCGCTGGCATGACGTCGCCACATGTTGGACCGCGCGCATTCCGTTCATGGCGATCTGTACTGCTGAGACCCAAGCCGTCTTGAACTTCTGGAACGGCTCGGCACGCCTGGCTCACAATCGGATCAATACCACTCCGGAAGTGACCCGCATGCACCGGAACCCCTACCGGGAGTGGATCGGTGCCCAGATTCGCTCGGATGGCTGGGCCTGGGCATGTGCGGGAAAGCCGGGGCTCGCAGCCGAGTTCGCCTGGCGGGACGCCCACTGGACCCACACCCGCAATGGCATCTACGGCGAGATGTTCTGCGCGGCAATGCAAGCGGCCGCATTCGTAGAAGACGATTCGCAGAAGCTCGTCGATATCGGGCTCTCTCAGATCCCGGCGGAGTGCCGGCTCGCCGAGGGTGTTCGGCAGTGTCTCACGTGGATCGAAACGTGTTCGGATTGGGAGGCGTGCATGGAGCGCCTCGAGGCGCGCTACCCCGGGATGAGCCCGGTGCATACGATCAACAATGCGCTGATCTGCGTTCTTTCGCTCTTCTACGGGCAGATGGATTCACGCATCAGCACGACGATCGCAGTGATGGCGGGGCTCGATACGGACTGCAATGGTGCGACGGTCGGGTCGATCGTCGGTGCGGCCGCGGGCCGAAGCGCATTCGACGAGTCATTCGCAGCGCCACTCAATGATCTCGTCAAACCGGCGATGATCGGTTTTTCGGATACGACGCTCACTGATCTCGCAGAGCGTCATCTCACGGTCTGGAAACGTGTCGACGAATACGCTCGGAGAATTGGATAGCGCACAGCCCGATTCCCGGACATCGACAGCAAGAAGAACACTGAATCGTCGCATCTGATAGGTTGCATCGTGTCGGATCGATCTCTGGCGAGTCGCGACCCCGAGCCAAGCGCGATTCGAAGGAACTCGAGTTCCAAGAACTCCGATCCGAACGCCATTCGAGCGCAAGATTCGAGAGCCGCGATCCGTCAGTCCAAGAAATCGCGCCTCTCCGCAGCTCGCACGCCCAGGTTTCCATAGCGGTGGTAGTCGATGCACAAGCTCTGTTCGCGCACGACGTGGAGGAGTTCGATTCGGCCCACGCCAAGGGGGGGCTCGGTCGCCAGAAACGATCCGACTTCCGCCGCTGCTTGCTGTACGAGTTCGGGAACCCGATCCGGCGCCGCGAAGCGAACGCGGTCGACCTGTCCGAACCGGATGGCCGCGGCAAGGGTTGCGTCATCTTCTTCGACGAACTCGATGGCGGCGGCCCAGTCTTCCGTCGCATCATGAAGCGCATCGATGAATGGAAACACGCTGCCGGGCGGGGTGCTGATCGCCATCGCGCATGAGACAGACCGGCCCGCGAGGACCCGAGCAAGGATGTCGAAGGGCTCATCTTTCTCGTGGATGCGGATTCGAAGGCGCTCAATGGGGCGATAGCGACGAATATTGTCCTGGCCGATGAGTCGGAACGTGTCATGGGAACAGCCGAATTCTTCGTCGAATGCCTGGGCATAGCTCGCAGCCGCATGTCGCAGCTGATCTGCCTGGCTTTGTGACAAAGCAGCGGTGCGCTCGAGACTGTCGAGGAGATCTGCGACGCGATCATCGAGAACGGCAAGCTCTCGCGCCGCGCCAGGCACCGATGTCTCCTCGAACCTCATCAGTGCAGTCACGTAGTTTGTAGACGCTCACTCAGAAGCGTAGAAATCTGATCATTTGGCCGGGGGGCGACGCAGCCCGCCGTTCCGGATTCCGATTCAGATCTTCCGGGTCGAAAGGTCCTTGACCCAGGGCGAACGCCCTCCCGGCTCGACCGG
>JAAETT010000134.1 GCA_024228115.1 bacterium | reverse complement strand
TCGCCCTGGGTCAAGGACCTTTCGACCCGGAAGATCTGAATCGGAATCCGGAACGGCGGGCTGCGTCGCCCCCCGGCCAAATGATCAGATTTCTACGCTTCTGAGTGAGCGTCTACACGTGTCCCGCAGGAGAGCACTCGACGCGCGGTTCTGGCCATTCTTCGAGGGTGACCCGCAAACCAAACGTCCCGTTTCTTTCGGCTGGAAATCTCTGCCAGCGGACGAGGTGCCCCCATCCTTTCCAGCTCGGACGAGACTGCGAGCCCGTGGATCGATGAGTCTGGCGTCTCGAACTTGGTCTTGTTCGCCTGCTGGCTGAACGATTTCTCCCTGGAATCCGCCTCGGAAGCGAAGGTCGACGCGATCCACTCGAAGTAGCGCCGCGTGAACCCCGACCGACATTCATAGGTCTCCGGCAAACCCGTGACCAAAGACCTGGGCTCCAGTGCCCCCTTTTGTCCAGTGCCATTCTGGATTCGGGCACGTCGCCCCACTCAGCAGCGTGCTCGTGAGCAGTGTCGATTCGACAGGAAACTCATCCACCTCAGGTACAGCAGGACGAAATCCTGAAGTCTTCCTGAGATTGTTGTCGGCCGGACACTGCCAGAATGTTCGGGACGCATTTCTTGGATTGGTTGACATTCGTGTCAAAGCACACGCCACGAGCGATTGAGTGGGGCAGGGCGTCGCATGCGTTGGGTCGTTGAGTGTTCTGCAACTGAAACAGGGGATGTCCCGTCCGCTGTTGATCTTCTCTGAGCGGCGGCTCCGGTTTGAATCCTAGGCGACGCGCTTTGCAGTCGCCTCTTCGCTGGTTTCGGACACGGTGAGAGCTCGGACGAGCTTCTCGATGTCGCGCCACCCT
>JAAETT010000133.1 GCA_024228115.1 bacterium | reverse complement strand
GGGGGCAAAGCCCCCTCTCAACAAGTCAATTGTAAACCCCGTCCCCGCTGTTGACTTCCGCTGTGGGCCAGGTCGTGATGACCTTCGTTCCCTGCCCTGGACAGCTTTCTACGTGGATCTCCCCGTCGTGGGAGGTGACGATTCCGTGGACGATGGCCAAGCCCAGGCCGGTAGCGGCGGTTCCACTGGCCTTGATGGAGAAATACGGGTCGAAGATGCGCTGGCGCGTTCCTTCGTCCATGCCGATGCCGTCATCTGATATGGCGATCTCGATTTGTTCCAACTCGGCCCGCTGAACACGCGTCGCTGCCAGATGGATCCAGCCTCCATGGGCCACGGCATCGCGGGCGTTGAGCAGCAGATTCGTGATGACGCGTTCGAGTTGCGCGGGGTCGGCTCGGATCGTGCCCACGTCCGGGTGCACTTGGATGTCGAGCGTCACGTCGGAGCCCAGGCGGAATTCCAAGCCGTCTATCAGCTCATTCAGGAAGGGCTCCAGTTCGAGGGGGCGCGCCGAACGCGGGCCTCGCTTGGCAAAGTCGAGAAGATCACGAGTCAGGTCAGCGCATTCATTCGCCGCGCTCTCGAGATCGGCAAGGGATGCATGCTGAGGATGTCCGGACGGCAGGCTCGAACGCACCAATGCGGCATTGCCGATGACCGTGGTGAGCTTGTTGTTGA
This sequence comes from bacterium, assembly GCA_024228115.1. NCBI lineage: Bacteria > bacterium. Next base: position 35,188 of record JAAETT010000133.1, on the reverse strand, counting down.
AATCATGGGCGATGCCACCCGCCAGTCGGCCGAGGGTCTCGAGCCGCCCCGTGCGTTGTGCCTTTTCCTGCAACTGCCGCTCGATCGTGACATCGCGCGCAAGGATCAAACGACCGACGATCGCGCCATCCTCGGCGAGAACGGTTCGACCGTGTGTTTCGATGACGCGATCGTCTGGTAGCTGGAGTTCTTCCTCGCAGACATCTCCTCGCAGATCATCGAGTCGATGGGAGGCACGCTGCGTGTGGTCTGTACCGGCTCCCCCGAGGTGCGTAAGGAGATCATCGACGGAGCGTGTCTTCCACGCGTCGGCTGGTTCGTCGCCAACCATCTTGGCCATCGTGGGGTTGGTCAGCTTGATGCGGCCACTCGCGTCGGACAGCACCAGGCCAATCGGCACGGAATCGAAGAGTGCAGCGAGGGTCGCGCGGCCGCGCTCCGCGGCTCGTCCTATCCGACCGACCACGGAGTTCGCCTGGAGACCAGCGATCAAGATGCCGGTCAACAGCCAGAGGAACATGCCGTTCGCTTCGTTGCCCGAGACCCGGTACCACGCATAAAGGCAGGCCGTTGCGGCGATGAGTGGCATGGTCAAGGCCAACAACGTGTCGGGCGTGCCTCCGCGCGGCGAGCGAGAGAGCCGCTGCATTTCGTACGCGGCCGCGAAGGCGCCAAGGCTGACGAGGCTCGCGCCGGTCGCCTGCGTCGCTGCCTCGGAGACGAATGGCTGGAGGCCTACCCGTAACAACGCTGCCAAGGAAGCTGCGAGAAGCACGCTTCGGGGGACGCTGCGCCCCGCGAATTGTCGGGTTCCAATCCAGATCAACGTCGGGAAAGCGGTGCCCAGGATCGGGTATCCGGCTCGCAACGCTGGCCAGGTCTCGGCGAGTACGACACAGACGCCGGAGAGAAACAGACAAATCCAACCCGCAGACCAGGCAACGCCTCCATTCGCGGCGCCGAACCAGATCATCGGCGCCGCCAAGAAGGCGATGAACACGACACCGGCCAGGAGCAAGGCCTGTTCGTTCACCGGTCACTCCCCATGGCGGGGATTCTACATGCTGCCGGAGGGTAAGGTGGCTCCGGGAACGTCTCGACTAGCGGTGGAACTTCCGTCCGCCGCCGCTCTGCTTGAGCCGGCGTCGCTGTAGCTTCCGGCGCAGCTTGCCGCGATGGCGCGCACTGCGGCTTCGGTTGCGGTGCGGCAGCTTGGTGCTTTTGCGCATGACGGGCTCCTCCGGGGACGGCGCGGCAAAGTAGGCGAATTCGCAGGAAAAATCTACAGTCCCCGGAATCTCGGAGGCCCCCGTTGCAGACCCCCCTGGACCGCCTGGCTGATTTCGACCTGACCCTCGAGCAGCGTCAAGTGCGTGAAATCGTTCACGAATTTGCCCAGAAGGAGATCCTTCCCTACGTCGAACAATACGAGAGGGAGGAACGCTACCCGCTCGAGCTGGTCGCCAAGCTGCCGCCGCTGGGCTTCATGGCCCCGATGATTCCCGAGGAATACGGCGGCGCCTTCCAGGACGTCGTCAGCTACGGAATCCTGATGGAGGAGCTAGCCCGGGCCGATTGGGTGATCGCCTCCGTCGTCTCCGTGGCCAATTCGCTCGTCGCCGGCTCGATCCTCAAGTTCGGGACTGATGCCCAGAAGCAGCGCTGGTTGCCCCAGGTGGCCGACGGCTCCTGCCTGTGTTCCGCCTGTCTGACGGAACCGGGGGGCGGAACGGACCTCGGCAACATGAAGAGCACCGCTACCAAGGTGTCCGGCGGCTGGCGGTTGAATGGAACCAAGGTCTTCATCTCCCACGCGGACCATGCGGGTCTCTTCTTCGTGGTGGCGAGCGTCGATACTGCGAAGAAACACGGAGGCGTGACCGCCTTTCTGGTCGATCCGCGCGAAACGGAGGGCATCACGATCGGCGCCTTTCCGATGCGGACACTCAAACGCGACAAGCTGGCCGAGGTGCATTTCAAAGACGCCTTCGTTCCCGACGAAGCGCTCCTCGGCGACCCGGGCAAAGGCTTTCCGGTCCTGGGCTCGGCGCTCGATACCGGTCGTTTTTCGGTGGCGGCGCGCTGCGTGGGCCAGGCCCAACGTTGCCTGGATCTGGCACTTCCCTACGCCTTGGAGCGCGAGGCTTTCGGCCAACGAATTGGCGAGTTCCAGATGATCCAACAGAAGATCACCGACATGACCTGCCGCACCCAGGCCGCCCGCAACGCGGTCTACCAGCTCGGTCGCATGAAGGATGCCGGTGTGCCGCGCGCCTCGATGGAGAGTTCGATGGCCAAGCTGATGGCCAGCCAGGCCGCTGTGCAGAATGCGCTGGACGCCATCCAGATCCACGGTGGCTACGGTCTCTCCGAGGAGTACGAGGTGGGGCGCCTCCTGCTCGAAGCCAAATCTCTCGAGTTCGGTGAGGGCACGAGTGAGCTGCACACGAAGATGATCGCGGAATTCATGCTGGGGATTCGCAAGCAATGAGCCATGAAGAGGGACGCGCACGGCTACTGGAAATGGTCCTGGCCACATTCGAAAGGAAGGAGATCACCCTCTCGAGTGGAAAGAAGTCCAATTTCTATCTCGATTGTCGGATTCCCCTGATGAAGCCTCTCGGCCAGAAGCTCGCGGGAGAGCAGATGCTCGGCCTGCTCATGTCAGGCCCGTCGGTCGATGCGGTCGGCGGCATGGCGGTCGGCGCCGTACCGCTCGTCTCGGCGGTGCTCTCCGCAGCCGCGCACCACGATCCGGAAACCGATCTCCGGGGTTTCTTCGTTCGCAAGGAGACGAAGAAACACGGCAAGGGCCGTCAGATCGAGGGCGGCTTCGTGCCGGGGCAGAAGGTCGCCCTGGTCGAAGATACGTGCACTACCGGCGGCTCCACCCTCGATGCACTCGAACTCGTCGAGGCCGCCGGCGGCAAGGTGACAAGGGTCCTCTGCCTCGTTGATCGAGGCGAGGGCGCCGCAGAAGTCTTCGCCGAGCGGGGCGTCGAACTCGAGGCGATCTTCACCCGGGACGATCTGCCGATCTGACGGCCCGGGCTGTCACGCCCGGCGTCCGTTCAGCTCTCGGCTCGCTCCAGGGTGTCGAGGCAGCGGTCGGCCATCGCCGAAAACTCATTGCGCGGAAACTGGTCCAGGTTCATTCCGAGATCGGCAAGCGAAGCCAGCAGGTGAGAACGAGCATCCTCGAGGTCACACTCCAGGTGCTCGCAGTGGGTGGCTAGTTCTGCTCGGAGCTTCCGGCTCGGAAAGCGCATGGAGGTGGCCCAGCGCACCAGATCGAAGATCCCGTAACCGTCGGTCTTGGATCCAGCCCAGTCGATGAGCACGAAGCCATGACGGTTCTCGCTGATCAGAACGTTCGCCTCCCAGAGATCACCGTGCATCACGGCGTGTCTGGGAATCCAGGCAGCATCGTCCAGGCGGGCCAGCGCGTGGGCAGCTGCATCTTGAAGCCGTGCTGAGACGCCCTTCATCGCCGAGAGCGCCTGGAGCGGGTTGCGGAAGTTCGACTCCAGTTCTTCCCGTTCGAGCGGACGGGAGGTTTGCGCGGCACTTGCAGCGAGCCAGCTCCCGACGGCGCTGCCGATTCGGGACCGTTGTATGGGCCAGAGCAGGCGCTTCGTGCCAAGCGGCTCACAGAAGGGGAGGACCGCATAGGACCTTCCATCCCGGACTCCCTCGTGTTCCGGCAGGAGCACTGCGCTGCCGAGTTCCTCGCCCAGGGCGTCAAAGGCCTGGCGTGCGCGCTTCACCGCGCGGGCCACCATATCCGGCCATTCGGGAGAAGAGCAGAGAGCCACTGCGACGGTTCGGCCCCGGACATCACGAATCCGGAGCTTCATCACATCGTCGGCGCGCTGTGTGGCCGGGCGAAGAAGCGAGAGAGGTTGCTCGGGGAGCTCGCCAAAGGCTCCCGTCAGGAAGCCCGCAAGTTCCTCGCGCCAGGGGTCGAGATCCTCCGCCGCCATGCGCCTTCTGCTCCTTCCGTTCCCGTTGGCACGGAGTCTATCAGCTTCTCTGCTGCCAGCAGCCACGGCTCGCACGTGGGATCTTGTTAGGCAGTCAACTGAAACAGGGATTCTGCACTCCTCGATCGGCTCCGGGCCACGAGCCAGGCCGAGACCTTCTGTGCGGCCAGGTCCGGATGCATCAGCGGCCATTCGTGGCCTCGCACATCGCGAAGCCGGCGGATCTCGAAGTTCTCGAACACCAGGCCCATCCAGGCGCGAAGATCGCGTGGAATGCGAAAGAACTCATCGCGCTGGGATTGGAAGATGGCGGTGGGTACATCGAATCGAACGCCGCGTTGGCCCCAGCTATCGTAGAGGAGCCGATACTCCTGCAGCTGAAGCCTGGACAGGTTCGTCGCCAGGGACCACGTCACGTCGAGCTTACGTGCCAGATTCGCGAGCATCGTTCCGCCATGGCGAAGCATGAGCGCCCACCCACGGAAGGCAGAACCCGTACGGCCCAACAGCTGGTTGCCCGTGATGCACGCGGATCGGGCCAGGAAGCCCGAAGGACCGTATGTCACCGGTAGCACCGGATTGAGCGCGAGGATCGCCCCGGGCCGTGGTGTCGAATCGGCAAGACATTGGGCAACACCAGCGCCTGTCGAGTGTCCGACGACGCTGTAGCCAGCCAGGAGTTCGCCTTCATTCTCGAGCTCGCGCACCACGGCACGCGTGAGTGCAACGCATGCACGGAAGCTGCGCGGAGGCTCAGCCAACGAGTTGTTCGGGTAGAGGAAGGGCGCGAGTACGCGGAACCCGTGATCCCGAGCGAGCGCGTGGACCATTCCGTATTGCGCGGGGTGGCGTCCGAAGCCGTGCAGAAAGAGGAGCGTCGGCCCTCCTTCGGACAACCACTCGCAAACGGGAATTTCCTGACCAAGGACGCGGACCTTCGTGATCGTGTGTTTCATGGGGTCTCCTCGCCTTGTCATTGAGCAAGCAGCGTGCCGTTTCGCCAGGGCCTCTCTCGGCCGCTGACGTAGCCCTGGCTGGAGTTGCCGTACATCCACTGCACGCAAGAGGGCATGGCTTGCTCTCGCCTGCTCGCGTAGGGGCTCCACGAGCGTCCGGAGCCTTGGCACGCTCGGTGCAACGCAACGCAAGGACTCGATTCGACCCGAACCCTCTCCCTCGAAAGGAATCCCCATGGAACGAAAACTGATGGATCTCGATACACAGGCCTGGCGCATGCAGGTATGGCTGTCCTTCGGCCTTGCCCTTGCCCTGACCACCGTCGGCGTGCTCTACCTGCCGGTCGATATCTGGGTGAAGGGCTACCTGGGGGTTGGCCTCTACTTCACGGTCTCGTCCTGTTTCACGCTCGCCAAGACGCTCCGCGACCAACACGAACGCGAGAAGATGACGAATCAGATCAGCGAAGCGCGGACGGAACGCATGCTGCGTGAGTACGGCGAGGAGGCGGCTTGATGTTGGGCCTACGTATCCGACGAATGTTTGCGGCGATCAGTGGTCATGCGGTTTCCGAGCTCGAAGCCCAGCACCCCGAGGCGGTGCTCGACTACGAGCGCGAACAGCTGCGCATCCAGATTGCCCAGTACAACCGACACCTGGCGGGCCATGCCGGGCTCTGTGAGCGTCTGCGTGCCCGTCGCGAGTTGCTTGGGAAAGAGGAAGTGACGCTCCGCACGCGGGTCGAACGCTTTCTCGAGGCTGGCAAGCGCGAGCGTGCTGCGGAACTGGCGTTGAGACTCGAAGCCGTTGGTGAGGAACGCGAAGAGCTACGCGGGCAACTCGAACAAGCCGAGGAGACGTATCGCAATCTGGTGAAATCCCGGGACGCGGCGGTCGACACGGCTCGTGCCAAACTCGAGGGCCTGAAGCGCACCATCAGCGGCGTGAAGATCCAACGCGCCCAGGCCGAACTCTCGGAGATGGCGGCCTCGATGCAGGGCCGCATCGGGCTCTGCGACGGCACCCTCGATCGGGTGCAGGAGAAGCTGGAGGAGCAGAGGGAGGTGGCCGTGGGCCGCACGCGCGTCGCCCAGGGATGCATCGATCTCCCGGCCCTCGAAGAGGACGAAGAGGAGCAGGCGGAACTCGCGGAAGAGGCGCTGCGGCGCTTCGAGGCGGGGTCCGCCCCCGCTTCCTCCGAGGGCGTCGCTCCCGAGCCCCGGGCGCCTACTTCGGATTCGAGCGGCGACGCGTCTCGATGAACTTCACCATGGCGAGGAGCGTGCGGTTCACCGGAACGGGTATGGCGCGCTCCTCGCCGAGGCGGACGACGGCGCCGGTAAGCGCATCGATCTCGGTGCGCTTGCCGGCGCGCAGGTCCTGCAGCGTCGAGGATTCGTGCGCGGCGGTCGGCGGAAGCAGGACTGTGAAGAAATGCTCGAGATAGGCGTCCGCATCGGGCCAATGGGTCGCGTAGCCGGAGGCCTGCATGACGTCGAAGATCTCGTGAGCGAGGGCGCGCAGGATGTCGCAGGCCGCTTCACTCTTCCCGATTTCCCCGTAGGAGACCTCGAAGATCGCACCCAACGGATTCAGCAGGCCGTTGTACAAGAGCTTTGCCCACAAGTCCTGGGCGATCCGGTCGGTCGCGTCACAGGGAAGGCCACCCTGATGGATTGCGGCGCAGAGCGCGGAGATCGCTTGCGAGGCTTCGCCGAACAGGCTTCCGATGCGAACGGGTTCGGCGTGCACCGTGATCTCGACGTGATGGGACGCTGGCCTTCGAAAGCCGGTGATGATTCGGGCGTTCCACACCTGGCGTTCGGGAAAGAGAGCCGTGAAGTGTGCCGCGTTCCCCCAGCCGTTCTGGCACAACACGATGCGGGTTGCCGTCCCGATTCGCCCGGAGGACGCCAGGCTCTCTGCGGTCGCTGCCGAGTCGAAGGATTTCGTCGCCACCAGGACGAAGTCGGGCGACTGATGGGGGAGTTCTTCGAGGGTTGTCGCAACCCGAAAGCTCTGGGGTGGGTGGACGATTTCGCCGAAGATCCCGCTGCGCCGAAGGCCTCGTTCCTGGAGGGCGGCCGCCGTGGCCGGTCGAGCGACGAGCGCCACTTCTCTTCCGGCTTCGAGTAGCGCGCTGGCCAGGCCGAGGCCGACCGCCCCGGCACCGTACACGATCACATTCACAGATGGGCACCCTCCGCACGCCAGTGTAGAGTGGGCTTCCCAGCCAGGAGATGCCATGAGCCTGAACCTCGGATCCATCCTGATGGCGGCCGCCCACGGCCGCCCGGACCACCCTGCCATTCGTCTCGGTGAGCGCAGCGTGAGCTACGCAGAGCTCGACCGTGCGGCGCGCGGGGTTGCGGCGAGTCTGCATGAACGCGGCATCGAGCCTGGCAACCAGGTCGCGCTGATGGTTCCGAACGTCCCCGAGTTCACGATTGCCTACTACGGCATCCTGTATGCCGGTTGCGCGGTGGTGCCTCTGAACGTGTTGCTCTCCGCGCCGGAAGTCACCTACCACATCGAGGATTCCGGCGCGCAGTTGCTCGTCGCCCATCCTTTGTTCGCGGAACCCGCGCGGAAGGGAGCCGAGGGCGCAGGCGTTCCGGTGGCGTGGAGTGACGGAGATGGCCAGACCGATCTCCCCGCCATGGCGGCTGCGTCGCCGGTCGAAACCCTGCATGCCACGGGCCCCGATGATACCGCCGTCATCCTCTACACTTCCGGAACCACGGGCAAGCCCAAGGGCGCCGAACTCAGCCACGCGAATCTCTTCGTGAACTGCTCGGTCGTGGTGCCGAAGCTTCTGCCGCTCGGTGAAGACGATGTGGCTCTCGCGACCTTGCCGCTCTTTCACTCGTTCGGGCAGACCTGCATCCAGAACGCGACGATTGCCACCGGTGGGACCTTCACCCTGCTTCCGCGCTTTACGCCGGAAGAGGCGATCGAGATCATCGAGCGCGACAAGGTGACGCTCTTCGCCGGCGTGCCGACGATGTACTTCGCCCTGTTGCACCACGAGGGTGCCCGTCCGCCCGATCTCTCGTCTGTGCGATATTGCATGGCCGGCGGTGCACCAATGCCGGTCGAGGTGATGAAGGCCTTCGAGGCGAAGTTCGGCGTCGATGTTCTCGAGGGCTACGGGCTTTCGGAAACCTCGCCCGTCGCGAGCTTCAACCAACTGAACCGTCCCCGCACGCCGGGTTCGATCGGTTACCCGGTATGGGGCGTGGAGATGGCGATCCTCGATGACAAGGATCAGCCCCTGCCGGATGGCGAGCGCGGAGAGATCTGCATTCGCGGCCATAACATCATGAAGGGCTATTGGAACCGCCCGGAGGCCACGGCCGAGACCATGCGCAACGGCTGGTTCCATTCCGGCGATATCGGTATCCGGGATCCGGGCGGGAGCTACCGTATCGTCGATCGGGTGAAGGACATGATCCTGCGCGGCGGTTTCAACGTCTATCCGCGTGAGGTCGAGGAAGTGCTCTACGCCCATCCGGCGATCGTCGAGGCTGCCGTGATCGGAATTCCTCATGAGAGCCATGGCGAAGAGGTGAAGGCTTTCGTGGCCCTCGGAAAGGACCAACAAGTGACTTCCGAGGAGCTGATCGCCTATTGCAAACAGAACCTCGCCGCCTACAAATATCCTCGCCACGTCGAAATCATCGACACCCTGCCGAAAGGCCCCACCGGCAAGATCCTCAAGCGGGAGCTTCGCTAGTCGAGAGAGTCAGGGTTGGCGGACGTTGCGCTCGGCGAGGAGTTTGGCGAATGCGCCGGGGTGGCTGCTGATGAAGATGGCGTCGGCCTCTGCGCAGAGGCGGTCGCCGGCGTGGAGGGTTCCGTTCACGAAGATCTTTCGGCCTTCGATGCGATCGACGCGTGCTTCGAAGCGAAGCTCGGTATGTAGCGGTGTTGGGCTTCGGTAGCGGGTGGTCAGCGTGCCTGTCATTCCGGGCTGGCCGGAGAAGGTCTCGGCATAGCCCAGCACTTCATCGAAGGCCGCGGCGATGTAGCCGCCGTGCACGCATCCGGGCGGACCCTCGTAGGCCGAACCGAAGTTCACCGTGCCGTGGACCGTGTCGTGTTCGTCGGAGGTCATCTCGATGGGCGGCGCGAGGGGGTTCGACGGGCCGATCAGTGGACTGAAATCGAAATGGCCACCGCCGTCGGGCGGGGGGTTCTCCGCATCCGGGTCGGCGACGGCGGCTTCCGAAAAACCCAGGTAGCGTTGGCGCTGTGGGTGGGAGGCGAGCCGCTCTGCGTATTCCTCGAGTCGCTCGGCAGCGATTTCCAACTCGTTCTCCGGTGCGTCACTGGTGACCAGCTTTTCGATCACAGCGCGCATGGCCTTGGCCAGGCGCCGCCGAACCGACCATACGCCCGAGACGGGGAACTGATTCACCTCCCAACGGAGCTTGAACGATCGTCTGCGAACGCTGTCGTCCGGATCACCCGAACCGCTGCTCATCCGTGGCTGCCGAAGACGTCGAGAATCGTATGGGCGTTTTCGAGCACGCGTTCCGGCCGGACGCCGATCGAGGGCGGATAGAAGAGCGGATCGTCGGTCAGATCCTTCCACTGGTCGAGGCGGTCCTGGGCTTCATCCGGCGTGCATGCGATGGCGATCTCGTCCACCAGGTCGTCCGGGATCGCTTCGGCCATCGCTTTCGTGTCGAACTTTCGGAGTGCCGCAGAGCAGGCCTCGCCGATGTGCCGCAGGCCATGCAGATCGAGGATCGAGTGGTAGAGCTTCGTCGTGTAGTAGAAACCGATCTGTCCCTTCGCCTCACGCAATGCCTGCTCCCGGGAATCCGCAATCACGCAGACGACATACGGTGCGAGGAGACAGGCTCCTTCCTCTCGGCCTGCCGAAGTCTCTCCCTTTCGCAGCCCGGGCAACGTCACCTCCCGGTGCCAGCGGCGGGTTGCGATGGGATGGCCGACCAGCCCGTCTGCTACGTGCCCCGCCGCGCGGATCATCCCCCGGTTCACCGCAGCGATCCAGATCGGGATCTGTTCCCGCGCCGCACCGGGCCTGGCGTAGATCGGCACCTTCAAGTCCCAGAACTCGCCCTCGAAACGGAAGCCTCCTCCTTTTTGCGCGGTGAATGCCGCGCGCAGGAGATTCACCAGCTCCTCCATGCGCGCCGCCGGCGCGGAGAAGGGCATGCCGAACCAATCTTCGTTCATGCGCTTGGTCGCGCTGCCGAGGCCCAGCACCATGCGCCCCTCCGACAGCTCATCGAGATCCATCGCGGCGCTGGCGTGCAGGAGCGGGCTGCGCGTGAACGCGTTCGCGATGCCAGTGCCGATGCGAATGCGCGAGGTGGCCTGGGCAATCGCCGCCAACGGCACGTACCCGTGTCGATTGAAGAACTCGATCGTGAAGACCGAGTCGAAACCCTTCTCCTCGGCGCGAATGGCGAGCTCGACGTCGCCCCGTGCCGAACCCGTGATGAGGATGAGTCCGTTTCTCATGGCGGTATGCTACCGGCGACCCTGCCTGGACGCTGGCACGGCTCTTCTCCCGGGCGCCGTCCCCGATCGCCCGGAAGGCTCGGGATCAGGCCCGACGCAGGCGATTGCGATCCGTGTGGTGGAAGAGGCCATCTACCGGGCGGAGCTGCAAGACCGTGTCTTCTTCGTAGGAGAAGCAGTCGTCGGCTTCGATGCGCACTTTCAGGTCGTAGCGCACGCAACGCGCGGCCTTCGCAAGATGCGGATTCGAGAGCACGCCGAAGGTCTCCGATCCCACCTCGGCCTGCATCTCCAGCACGCTTGCGTCTGCGGCCGCCGTGCCGCCGGCCAGGATGGTCGAGCCACGCGGCACCATGAAGCAGCGCATCACCTGGCTGGCCGCCGCATCCCACAGCCAGTAACCGACCTCCATGTGGAACGCCTCCTCCTCGCCGATCGGCCAGGCAGTGGTGCGGTAGTCGAGGCCATACAGCTGCTGTGAGCCGTTCACGACGGGACCGAAGGGCTCGAAGGTCATGCGCTCGCGGAACGGAGTCTCCTTCGCCCCGCCCTCGCCGTAGGAGAAGGCGAGGTCGATTCCTTCATTGCCCTCCCAGGTTCCAGCTAGGGGAGCGAGCGGGCCAAGCAGGCTGAGATCCATGGATTTTCCTCTTCTTCGGGGCCGCAATCCTAGGCCTCTTCCCACCGAATGCGAGATTTTCGGTTTTTTTTCGCTCCCATGACCGGAACCGTCACATCCAGGTGGTTTCTTCATTCTCGAGATGAAGGCACGCCCCCACCCCGCGTCCACCCCCCATGGCCCCCGGCGGAGTTCAGTCGCCGCCGGGGGCCAAGCCCCGGGGCTTCGGCCCCCCAAGGATGAACCTGACAAGGAGAACCCCATGATCGCTGCCACCCGTACCCTCACGCGCTGCCTCGTTTGTGGCTTCAACGAGGTCCACACCGATCAGGTCATCGATCGGGGTGTCGTTCTGCTTGCCGAGTGTCCGCGCTGTGACCATCGCTGGACGGAGAGGCCGCATTCGACACCGCTTCGGGTGTGTTCGCCGCTGCCCGCTCGCTTGGTTCGGGTCGCGGCGGTCGAGGCTGCCTAGCCCTACCGTTCCAGAGTGCGGGTCGTCCTCTACACCGGCAAAGGCGGAGTCGGAAAGACGACGACCGCAGCAGCCAGCGCGGTCTGGGCCGCGACCCGCGGCATGCGAGTCCTGGTGGCTTCTGCGGACGCGGCTCACAGTCTGGGCGATGTGCTCGAGGAGCCTCTCGGAGACGAACCCCGTCAGCTGGACATGCAGGACGACGAAGCGTTTTCGGGCACGTTGTCGGCCGTCGAGGTAGATGCCCGGGCCGAGGTGGCCCGGCATTGGGGCGCCGTGCGCGACTACCTGGGCCAACTCTTCCGCCATCAGGGCATCGAAGAGGTGATGGCCGACGAGCTCGCCCTGCTGCCCGGGCTGGAAGAGCTGACGACCCTGCTCGCGGTCGACACCTGGGCGCGGGAGGGAGCCTACGACCTGGTCGTGGTCGATTGTGCGCCGACGGACTCGGCGCTGCGCCTGCTGACCCTGCCCGAGGCCGCCCACTCGGCCCTGCGCATCCTACTCAAGCTGCAACGCGCCATTGCGGGGCTGGTCACGCCGTTGGCACGCAACCTGGTGGCGGTTCCCCTTCCCGGGCCCGAGGTTTTTCGCGACGCCGAGGGATTGATCTACCGCCAGCTCGGGAAACTGCACGAGCTCATCTCCGACCCGGGTACCAGCGTTCGTCTGGTGCTGACGCCCGAGCGCATGGTCATCGATGAATCGCTGCGTGCGCGAACCGATCTGGCGCTCTTCAGCGTGGCTGTCGATGCCGTCGTGATGAACCGGCTGCTACCGGAGCAGGTTGCCGCCGAACCCTTCTTTGCGGAGTGGGTGCGCCAGCAGGCGGCCCGGCGCAATGAAGTGGCCGAGCTCTTCTCGCCGCTCCCCATCCTCGCTGCCCCGCTCCAGGACGATGAGGTGGTCGGCTTGGCGCGTCTCCGAGCGCACGGAGAAATTCTCTTCAGGGATCACGCACCCGAGATGCTTCTCTCGAGCGAACCCGGCCTGGAGTTCAGGCGCGAGGGATCGGGCTACGCGCTGCGACTGCCGTTGCCGAACGCCCGCCCCGGGGACCTCGACGTGACTCGTGTTGGCACGCAGTTGATGGTTCGCACCGGCGCCCTCCGTCGCCCGATTCCACTTCCGCGTCATTTGTCAGGTATCGACATTTCGGGAGCACGCTGTCGCGACGGAGTTCTCGAAGTGCAGTTCCGTCCGACGGAGCCTGTCTAGCATGCGTGTCGTGCTTCTCACCGGAAAGGGTGGCGTCGGAAAGACGACCCATTCGATCACCACGGCGTTAGGCGCTGCCGATCGTGGCCATCGCGTCTTTCTGCTCTCGACCGATGCTGCACATAGCGTGGGGGATGCTCTCGGGCGGCCGGTCGGGGCAAGGCCCGTGCCGATTGCCGAGGGTGTCGTTGCCCAGGAGGTTTCGACGCTCGATGAGCTGGATCGAAGTTGGGGAACGCTCCAGCAGTACTTTCGCCAACTCCTGAAAGAAGAAACGGACGCACTCGTCGCTGACGAGCTGCTCGTCTTTCCAGGCCTCGAGGAGTTGATCGCCCTGCGTGCGATTCGCGATGTCGAAGCCACGGGCGAGTTCGACCTGTGTGTGGTCGATTGCGCGCCAACCGGTTCGACCCTGCGCATGCTCCGCTTTCCGGATGTGCTGCGGATCTTCATGGAGAATTTCTTCGAGCTGGAACGTCGCGGTGCTCGTTTGTTGAAGCCATTGCTCGAACCCTTCAGCGCAGGTGGGCTCGTACCCGGCGAAGAGATGTTCGACGCCTTCGAACGGCTCTGGAGCGATGTCGACGATGTGCGGGAAATCCTGATGGACACCAGCCGCACCACGGCACGCCTGGTGTTGAATCCGACCCAGGTCGTCCTGGAGGAGGCGCGGCGCTCCTTCGCCTACCTCTCGCTCTACGGGGTGGCCACCGATGGTGTGATCGTGAACCGGGTCCTGCCCTCGGCGGCCAGCGAAGGCTGGTTCGGCCGGTGGGCCGCTCGTGAGCAGGCGATCCTGGAAGAGATCCGCACCTCGTTTCCGATCCCGCGCATCGAGGTTCCGATGGAGCCCAAGGAGCTGACGGGCCTCCCGGCGCTTCAGGCCATGGCGGGCCGTCTCTACGCCGAGCGCGACCCGGCCGCTCTATGGCGCCAGGGCCGCCCGATCCGCCTGCGGACCCATTCGGGACATCCGCGGCTCGAGATCGAGTTGCCGGGAGCCGCCAAGGAAGCTCTCGAGGTGGATGCCCGCGGTGATTCCCTGGTGATTCGGCTGCGGGATGCCATCCGCATCGTCGCTTTGCCCCGCAGCCTGGTGGGGCGTCCGATTCGTCGGGCCCGCCTCCACGAGGGCTTGCTCGCGGTGGATTTCGAGTGATCGTCGAGCAGCGGCCCGAAGGCTCGCCGCGCCGCATCGTCAGCCTGGTCCCGAGCCTGACGGAGGCTCTCTTCGCGTTGGGCCTCGGCGACCGGCTGGTCGGCGTGACGGAGTGGTGCGTTCATCCGGCTGCCGAGGTGGCTCTTCTGCCCAAGCTCGGCGGTACCAAGAATCCGGATCTACAGGCAGTGCTCGCGCTCGCGCCGGATCTGGTGATCGCAAACCGAGAGGAGAACCGCCGTCAGGACGTGGAGCGGTTGGCCGAGGCAGGCGTTCCGGTCTGGGTGACCCATCCGCGCAGCGTGGCGGAAGGGGCGGAGCTGCTCGCGGAGATGGCGGGGCTGGGCGCAGGGCCCGAAGCCGTGCGTCGGGTCGTCCAGCCCACCCTGTCTGCCGTAGCGCAGGCCGAATCCGAACCGGTGGAGCGTCCGATTCCCGTCTTTTGTCCGATCTGGAAGGGGCCGTGGATGTCGGTTGGCGAGGACACCTATGCCCACGATCTCCTGCGTCTATGCGGTGGTGCGAACGTGTTCGCAAATCGAACGGATCGCCGCTATCCGCGTGTCACTGAAGAAGAAATCGTGCGCGCGGCTCCCGAGGTCGTGCTGCTGCCCGATGAGCCCTACGCCTTCACCGATCGCGATGCCCGGGCGCTCGCTGACCTGCCGCTGCCGGCTTCTCGCAGCGGTCGTATCCATGTGATCGACGGCACATGGGTGTCTTGGTACGGTCCGCGTATCTCGAGAGCGATTGTGACGCTCCGGGACCTCATGGCTACAGGGGGGTGACCAGAGGTGCCGAGTCGTATTCTACGAATCCGAGGCCGTCGTCCGACGATCAGCTTGATCGCGGGCGTGGCCTTGCTGTTTGCCAGTGCGGCAGGCGGCGCGAACCTCATCGATGTACGGGTCGGGGTCCACAAGGACTACTCCCGCGTCGTCTTCCAGCTCGATGGGGTCTCGCCCTATCGGCTGGCGGAGCTGAGACCGAAGGACGACGGTCGTCTGGTGTTGGTCGTTGCTCTCGATGCAGCGGCGGGCGAACTGGCACCGATCAAGCCCGCAGGGAGCCGCCACATTCGTGCGGTCCGGTTCCGCGGCGGAGCCGACGGGAGCAGGGCCAATATCGTTCTCAGCGGCGACGTAGAGATGAAAGAGCTGGTGCTGCGCAAGCCCGATCGCATCGTGCTCGATTTCTACGATCCGGGTGCTGGCGTCGCGTCGCTGGTATCCGGCCTCGTGGCGACCAGCGTCGCAGATGAGGGGACGCCTGAACCCGCTGAACCGGTCGCAGAGGCGCCGCTCGAGAGCGGTGAGTTCGCCGCGGTCAGCCAGCCGATCGATCCCGAAGCGGTGGCGGAGGTGGCTGCCGAACCAGCCGGCGAGACGGAGCCGCCTTCCGAAGCGCCCGAGGACGGTATCCAGGAGCCCGAGGCGGGGCCGGACGCGCTCGAGGGGGAAGTGCTCGGCACCGTTCCGGACGAGTTCGAGCCTGCTGAAGGGCCCGACGATGCCTATGCCGGTGTCGAAATCGGGGAGGTCGTGGCAGAGGAGCCCGCCCAGGAGATGCCGTCGGGTTTGAGCCCCGAGCCCACCGATTCTTCGGAGAGCCAGTCGAGCGGGAGCCTGCTCGGCAGCCCGGTAGGAATGGCAGCGCTGGCAGGCCTCGCCCTGGTTGTGCTGTTGTTCGTGCTCGGACGCCGACGCCGAAGCGACCCGGAAGAAGAAACCCTCTCGCCGCTGGATGCGGCGGACGATGGCGCTGGCGCGGTTACCGAAGGCGCTGAGGAGCAGGGAACCACGGAGGCCCCCGAGGTCGCCGTGGAGCCCGTGGTCGACGAGAGCGCGCTGCCGCCGGCAGGCGAGTACGACATCGAGCCTGGCGCGATCCGCGTCGATGAGGTGGCCGAAGAGGCTGTCGTGGAAGGAACTCCGATGGATCAGGAAATGGACTATCCCGCACCGGCCGCGGCCGGTTTCCCGACGGCACCGCTGGCCGGCATGGGATCGAGCGAGGCCGGAACGGGTGAAGTGGCCAAGACCGTCGAGGAGTTCGATCGTCGCATCGCCCATCTCGAGAACCGCTTGGAAGAGGTGGTCGACGCCAAGGAGCGCCTGGAACGACAGGTTTCCGCGCAGACCGAAGAGCTGCGGGTTCAGCGGGCAGCCATCGCCCGCACCCAACGCGTGTTGCGCACCATCGCCCGGCCCGAAGAGGAAGCGAACGAGCCCGCCCCGAAGCTCTAGGCGGCTGTCCAGAGCCCGAGCCGTCAGGCCGCGGCGGTCTCGTTGACCAACGCGAGTGCGCCGAGCGCGCCCGTGAACTCACCGTCTTCGAGGGAAACCGGCTGACGGCCGAAGGCCGCCGTCGTACCGAGCAGGATCGCTTGCAGCGCCGGGTTCTCGCGAAGGGTGGCGCCGCCGAACACGACGCGCTTCACCTGGTGGGTGCCGGCCAGTGCCGAACACAAGACCGCGACGTTCTCGCCCACCATGCCCATGATGGCTTGGGCGAGGTCTTCCGGGCTGCAGGCCTTGCTGCGAATCACGGGCTTGCCGAACGCTGCCGCGGTGGCGTCCCCCGCCAGGGCGATCTGGCCCGGCTGGTAGATATCGCCCACCAGCAGGTCCACATTGCGTCGGTCACCCTTGGAGGCCAGCTCCGTGAGGTGCGAATAGGAACTCTCGCCCACCAGGAGGGAGCCCAGGCCCATCACCGTGCCTCCGCCAAGTGCCGTCCCGCCGACCCGGCTCACCGCCATTCCGTCGCAGAGCATGACCGAGGTGCCGGTTCCCAGAGAGACGAGCAGGAATCGCTGGTCCTCGGATGTGTCCTGTCCGTCCAGCAGGACGCTCGCGCCGCGCCCCCAGGCGGCGAATTCGTTGATCAGAAGCGGCTCGGCGGGCAGCTGCTCGGCCAGATCCTGGGCTCCGGCGCCGGTCAGGCCCACCCGGCTGGGGGCTATCTCCGCCACCGCCTCGAGCACCGCGCTTGCGTCCCGGGAGGGTAGAAGCCGAAGCTCCCGCTCTCCGGAATCGTGGCGGATGGCCAGCTTGGCGAGGCTCGCTCCGAGGTCGAGGCCCATCGCCCGCCCTCCGCCAGCTTTCTCGCTCTGATCCCGCCCTGCGCTCATGAATCCCGCCTGATTCCCCTTCGGGGGCATGCCTGATATTCTCGGCTGAACCGCATTGGGCCAACGACCTTCATGTATACCCAGTTCTACGGACTTCGGGAAAAGCCGTTCTCCCTGAGTCCGGATCCTCGTTATCTCTTCCTGGCGGATCCCCACCGGGAAGCCTTGGCGCACCTGCTCTATGGAATCGAGCAGGGCGAAGGCTTCATCTGCGTCACCGGGGAGGTCGGGACCGGGAAGACCACGCTTTGCCGCACCCTGCTCGGCAGGCTCGAGGCTGGCACCGAAGTGGCCTTCATCTTCAATCCCCAGCTCTCGGGGCTGGAGTTGCTCCAGGCGATCAATGCGGAGCTCGGCCTGCCCGTGGAAGACCACGATCGGCGTCAGCTCCACGAGCAGTTGAACCGCTTCTTGTTGGCCAAGCGCCGGGACGGCCGGCGCGTGCTGCTGATCGTCGACGAAGCCCAGGTGATGGAGCGCGATGCCCTCGAGCAGGTTCGGTTGCTCTCGAACCTGGAGACCAACACGGCCAAGCTGATCCAGATCGTGCTGATCGGGCAGCCCGAACTCGACACCATGCTCGAATCGCCGGATCTGCGACAGCTTCGCCAGCGCATCAGTGTGCGTTGGAGGCTGACGCCGCTCTCGGTCACGGACACGCGAGATTACGTCCGCCACCGCCTGCGGATCGCAGCGGGCGCACCTCGCGAGTTGTTCACGGATCTGGCGCTGCGGGAGATCCACCGCCGATCCGGCGGTATTCCCCGGCTGATCAATCTGCTCTGTGATCGGGCTTTGTTGGCCGGCTATGCGGCGGAAGCCAAGGCGATCGGTCTCGGGTTGGTGACCCAGACCGATCGGGAGGTGCGAGTCAGCACAGGCTCGAAACCGAGAGGAACACGCGGCAAGTTGCTGGGCCGACTGGGCGAGCTTCTGGGACGCATTCGTCTGCCGACCTGGATCCGTGACGGAGCCCTTCCGGTCGCGGCCGGGGCCGGGCTGCTGACGATCGCGATCGGAGGCTGGCTGGCCTTTTCGCCTTCGGGTCAGGGAGGATCGTCGCCGGAGGAGCCCCCGGCCCAGCGGCTCGAGAGCGTCTCCGCCCCGCCCGCGCCAGTCCCTGCCGAAACCCTGGAAATGGCGGCGGATGCGCTCCCGGCCGTGGGGATGGCTCCGCCGCCGGATGAGCTGGCACCTGAGGGCGAATACGACGAGCTCGACCTGCCGGAGCCCGAAACCCTGGCGCCCCCCGGCCAGGATCTGGGCCTGGCGCTGGGACGGAGTTCGCCGGCGGTCACGATGGCGACTTCGCTCGATGCCCTGCTCGAGACATGGCAGGAGGTGCCGCTTGCAGCCGATCTGCTTTCGCTGCCAGACCTGGTCGAGGCATTGGACGATCAGGGGTTCTCGCTGCTGAAACTGAGGGAAGCCCGGCTTGCGACCCTCCGGGCGCTGGATCTGCCTGCACTGTTGGTGCTCGAGGCGTTGGACGGTGCGCCACGTTATGCGGCTGTCACGGCGCTCTGGGAGGAGGGCTTGCGCCTCGAGGGCATCGGGCCTGTCGCTTTCGAAGTGACGGACGAGCAGTTGCTCTCCCACTGGACCGGAGAAGCCTTCGTTCCGTGGCGGGATTTCGAATCGCTTCCCTCGGTGATACGGCCCGGCGCCCAGGGCGATTCAGTGCGCTGGCTTCAGCAGGCTTTGACGCGCCTGGGCCTGCTTCGAGGCACGGCAACCGGACGCTACGACGCGGCAACCATCGCCGGCGTGCGGGCGCTCCAGAAGCGACTGGAACTCGGCGTGGACGGGACGGTCGGGCCCGTGACGAAGATCGAGCTGTACCGCGCTCTTCCGGGTTACGTGCTGCCGGAATTGGCGACTGAGGATCGTTCATGAGTACGATCTTGAAGGCGCTCGAAAAGGTGGAGGAAGACGAGCGACTCGGTCGTACGCCCGGGGACGCGGAGCCCGGGGCCCCGCTGGAATCTGCTGCTCCTGCAGAGCCCGCATCGCAGGAGGGGCGCAGGCTGCCCTGGCGCGGCGCCCTGGTGGGCGCTGCGGTCGTGACGTTCACGCTGGGATTGGTCTGGTTGTGGAGCCCCGAGCAAGCCGAGAAGGAAATCGCTCAGACGGCGCCTGGCGAAGCCCGGCCTGCCCTCCGCGCAGCTGCCGAGCCCACAGAGACAGCGGCTGTCAGCAGCGATCTGGACAAGTCCGTGCCGACAGCGTCGATCGGCAACGATCCGGGCGACCTCGCCAATAGCATCGCTACGCGCCTCGCCGCGGCGGTGTCTGACAAGCCGCCCGTATCCAACGTTGCTCCGCCTCCGGCCGCCGAGCTGCCTCGAGGCCGGGTTGTGCCGCCCGCCCCGGAATCGCCTCGAGGCCGGGTCGTGCCGCCTGCCGCGGAACCGCCTCCTCTGGCGGGCGCGGCCGAGATCCAGCCGACGGCAGAAGGGCCGACCTCTCCGCCTGCGAGCACTGTTCGATCGGTTCCTCCGTCACCGGCCCCTTCCCGCGCTGAGCCTCCGGTCGCTTCGCTACCCGCGGCGCTCCCCGAGGATCCGCCTTCCGTCGAGCCCGCCCCCACGCCGGTCGCACCGCGGGCCGAGGCGAGTGTCGCATTGGCACCGCCAGCGGCGCGAACCGAGCCCGAACCCAGGTCCACGCCTCCAACCGCTAAGCCCGAACCGGCACCAAAGCCTCCGCCGGCCAAACCCCGGCCTACGCGAGTCGTGTCGATTCCCCCGGCGCCGACGGTGCACGTCACGAGAACCGTCTGGCATCCCAGCCCGGATCGGCGCAGTGCGCAGGTCGAGGTCGAAGGTTTCGTCGAACCCCTCGAGTTGAAGGAGGGGGACGCGGTTGGCGTGCTGGTCGTCACAGAGATCCAACCCTCGGCCGTCGTCTTCCTGCATGGCGGGGCGCGCCTGCGACGTTCCGTCGGGAAGTAGAGCGGCCGACCAGAGGCCCGTGGCGTAACTAACGTACCGTGATCGTTCCGTTGCTCGCTCGGAGACGGATCGGCGTGCCACCCTGACCGAGGGTGACCTTGAGTCGTCCGCGCCGTTCCGGGCTCTCACCGGAGAGTTCGCGGGAGGCGCGGATCAGACCGTTGTCGACCCGTACGTCGAGATCCCCGTCGGCATCGTCGGGGAGGTCGAGGGAAATCCGGCCGTTGCTCGTGACGAGCGTGATGCCCTCTTTGCCCAGTTCATCAATCTTGCAGGTGACGGTTCCATTCGTCGTCGAGGCATCCACGCCGCCGCGATGTTCCTCCACCTGGATCTTGCCATTGCTCGACCGGGCCAGCAGCCGCCCGCAGGTGCAGAGGGTTTGCACCTTGGCGTTCATGGCCTGGAGATCCATATCGCCGACGACATTGCTCGCCCGCACCGGGCCGTTGCTCGAGTGTGCGCGTACCTTACCGCGCAGGCCGTCCAGGCAGATGCGCCCGTTGGCCGCCTGGACTGCAACCCATACCTCTTTCGGAAGGCGGATCGTCAGGTCCGCCCGGCCCTGGCGGTTCCATCGGCCGGGGATGTCGACTTCGATTTCCAGCACACCCTGGGCATCCTCCCGGGTGAGGAGCCGGATGTCTTCGACCAGCCGCTGGGCACCTGCCTCGGATTCGGCGCGCGCCGTCTTGTGGATCTCGATCTCGATATCGCTGCGATCCTCACCGACGACCTGGGTGCGACCGTTGGCGTTGTCGACCCGCATCCGCATCAGCGGTGGTGTTTCGAGGTGGAGTGTCTCCGTTACTTCGGCCCGCTCGCTCCACGGCACGCCGGAGAGCAGACTCCGAATGAAGCCGCTGATGCCCCGTCCGCGAGTCGGCTGGTCGAGGCCGTCGTCGTCGCAGTCGTTTCGACTCATCCTGTGGCCTCGTAGGGTTGGCGCGCACGAGTGTGGTGGAGTAGTCGCTCCAGAATTGCACCCCCCGGGCCTCTCAGCGAAACGGAGGCGACGGGTGTGAGCTCGCTCTCGTAGGGGTTCACCTCGATGAGGCTGCCACCGCCGCGTAGCACTTCGAGCGGGAACTCGGCAGCGGGATAGACCGTGGCGGAAGTGCCGACCACGAGCATGCAATCACAGCCCTGGACGGCCGCATAACAGGCGCGCAACACGTCCGGCGGGATCGGTTCGCCGAATTGCACGGTATCGCCCTTGAGGATGCCTCCACAACGGTCGCAAAGGGGAGGCAGGGCATCCGGGTCGACCTCGACCTCGTCCGGGTCGAAGCGCTCGTGACACTCCATGCATCGCAACATGGAGTGGTTGCCGTGGATTTCGAGCAAGGAGTGGCTGCCGGCCTGGCGGTGCAGATCATCGACGTTCTGGGTGATCGTGGCCGTTAGCACGCCAATTTCTTCGAGGACGACCATCGCATCGTGGCCGAGGTTCGGTTTGGCCTGGCCAAGGGTTTCGAGCAGCCCCTTGGCCCACGAGGCCGTCGGGTTCAGTCGCTCTCGCCACGCCTCGGCCGGATCCGCGAGGAAGCGCTGATAGCCGTCCATCGGGGGTTCGCCGTACTTCGTCCACAAGCCGCCGGGGCCCCGGAAGGGCGGGATGCCGCTTTCCACCGAGAGCCCTGCACCCGTCAGCGCCACGACCCGGGAGGCGCGGCGGAGAAGCGCCGCTGCCTCGCTGATCTCGGCATCGAGGGCCGGGCTGAGGACGAAGGGTTCGGACATCAGTGGAACGTCCTGTGATCGTCGCGCCGGTCTTCTTTCTGCACGGCACGCAGCTCTCGACGCATCTTCCAGCGTCGGTAGCGATACTTGATCTGCTTGAGCCCGACCCGCTCACCCACGCCCATGCGTTGCAAGAGGATCCAACCGACGAGAACTCCGCCGAGGTGGCCCACATGGCTCACGTTCGACGGGCCGCTGAAGAGTTCCATGACGAACAAGAGCGGGATGAGCCAGATCGCCTTGATGGGGATCGGGGGGAAGATCAACATGATCGTCCGGTCGGGCCACATAAGGGCGTAGGCGAGCAGCACGCCGAAGACCGCGCCGGATGCTCCGAGGGTCGGGATCACGTACTGGATCGTCGGCATGCCGAACAGGAAGAGCAGGGCGGGCCAGGCGGCAATGATCACGCCGGCACCGACGCCGCAAAGGACGTAGAAACGAAGGAAGCGCCGGTCGCCCCAATGGCTCGCGACCGGCGAACCAAACATCCAGAGGGCGAACATATTGAAGAGCAGGTGGAACACCGTGCTGGTCGAGTGCAGCCACATGTAGGTGGCTGGCTGCCAGAAGAAGCCCTGCTCCCAGACGCGCTGGGGCCAGACGGCAAAGAAGGCTTCGACGATGCCCGGGAAGAGGTTCTGCAAGATGAACACACCGACATTCGCGATCATCAGGTACTTGATCACGTCGGGTGTCTGGGGCGGGCCGAAGCCCACCGAATATCCGCGTCCGTTCAAAGCTCGCTTGCCTCCCCGTTCCGGTTGGATACCGCGGGGTGTATGCCGTTCCGCGACCCGGCTAGCCACCCCCAGAGTGGCAAACCCAGTTCGCGAAGAGCGGCTCAGACAGGCGGGAGGGCGCGGTTCCCGCGTACTCTGGCCAGACTACGGCGTGTAACTCCGCGGGTCAACGAGGCTTTCCAGCTAGGGGGCGAGCGCGTCAATAGCCTGATGCGCTGCGTCACGATCGAGGCCGGTCAAGTCGAGGAGTGGCCGGTCGATCCCGGCGCTGCGCAACTCGCCTAACTGGTCCCGGCAGGCATCGGGGCTTCCGGCGATCACCGCCGAGTCGATCTCGTCATCCGGCAGCCAGGAGAACCAGGGGTACCAGCGCCGAAAAGCATGACGCAGCTTGTCGGCGCCGCTGCCCCCCTGGGGCCGCGTCATGACCCAGAGCTGCCGGCCGAGGGTCGTCGGGTCTCGGCTCTCGGCTGCGCAGGCGTCCACGAGTGCGCGTAAGGCGGTTCGGATCCTGCTTGGCGAGGCCGGCACGTTCAGGTCCCACCACTCGGCATGTCGTGCGACGACCGGCAGAAGAGGTGAGCTGGCGCCGCAGCCAATTTCGAGAACCGGTCGGCCCTCGGGCATGATCGGGCGGATCTTCGCACGATCGAGCTGCACCCATCGACCGCGTTGCGTCACCGGCTCACCGCGCCACAAGGCACGACACGCCATGACGGTTTCTTCCAGCCAGGCCGCGCGCTCGGTGGGCTCGGCCCACGGCAGACCGAAACGCTGGTCCGTCGCCTGGCCACCGATTCCAAGCAGAAGGTGGAGCCGGCCAGGAAACAGCCGTTCCTGGGTCGCGGTCCACTGGGCGAGCCGCGCTGGATTCCAATGCTGCACGAGGCGGATGGATCCGACACCGATTCGTGTCGTCGCACCTAGCAATGCGGTGGTAAGCGTCGCACCGTCGAGGACATCTCCCTCGCCCCTCCCGGGCATCATGGAGACGTCGCCATCGGTGTAGACGACGTCATAGCCGCAGGCCTCGGCGTGCTGCACCAGCTCGAGGAGCGTCTCCCAGGCGTAGTGTTGCCAGGCCAACACCACGCCGAGCCCAGGCTTCACGTCAGGCGTCCCAGGCGTCGCGCCGCATGGATCAGGGCCAATGCGCTCTTGCCATCGCGCAATTCGCCACTCCAGATCATTTCCAGCGCGCGCCCCAGCGGCGTCGGCACGACCTCGATGATCTCGTCGTCCTCGGGCCGTGCTGGCACCTCTTCGAGGTCGAAAGCGGCGAACAGGTGGATCACCTCGTCGGTGAAGCCTGGGGTCGTCCACACCGAGCCCAGCTTCTCCAACCTTCCAGGGCGGCGCCCGGCTTCTTCTTCGAGTTCCTTGGCCGCACAGACTTCCGGAGTATCACCGTCGAGTTTGCCGGCGGGAATCTCCCAGATCATGCCCCCAGCGCAGTGGCGGTACTGGCGAATCAAGAGCACGACGTCGTCGGTTTCGAAGGGCACGACGGCGGACGCACCAGGGTGGCGCAAGACGTCGAGTTCTACCGTGCGCCCGCCGGGCAGGTGGGCTTCCTCGACCTGCAGGCTGAACGAGCGTCCCTGATGGATCACGCGATTCAATGGGGGCATTCCTCACGCAGCGGGCACGCACTGCAGTTGGGCCGTTTGGCATCGCAGCATTCGCGGCCATGGGTGATGACCCGATGAGAATAGACAGTCCATTCCTTCTCGGGGACGAGCGTCATCAGGTCTCGCTCGATCTTGTCCGGGTTCTCCTCGGTCGTGAGGCCCAGGCGTCGATTCACACGCTTCATGTGGGTATCGATGGTGAGGCCCGGCACGCCGAAGCAATTTCCGAGCACGACGTTGGCTGTCTTGCGCGCCACTCCCCGCAGGGTGACCAGCTCGTCGAGGGTGCGCGGCACTTCTCCTTCGAAATCCTCGCAGACGCCTCGGGCCGCGGCCTGGATTGATTTCGTCTTTTGACGGTAGAAGCCCGTGCGACGGATCAACTGCTCGATCTCGCTGGGCTCGGCATTCGCCAGTGCCTCGGGTGTGCCGAACTTCGGGAACAACTCCGCCGTGACCTGATTCACCATCGAATCGGTGCATTGGGCCGAGAGGATCGTTGCGATCAGCAACTGGAAGGCGTTCTGGTAGTGGAGCGCACAATCGGCGTCCGGGTAGGCGCGGGCGAGTTTGCGGACGATTCGTCCGGCGCGTTTCTTGCGGTCCGTGCTGCTCTCCTCGGCCATGGCTTCGGACTCTAGCCGTAGGCGTTCAGGTTGCGCATTCTCCGTTCATGAAGTGGACCGAACGGATGGTGACGGTTGCCCGTCGGGATGATCCCCAGGCGAGCCTCGAGGCGATCTATGTGGCGGCGGGGCCGGACGCGCCCAAGGGTGCGGTGGTGGCGCCGCCGCATCCGCTCTACGGCGGAAGCCTGGAATCGCCCGTGGTGAACGAGCTGGCCTACGCCTGTTTCAAGCAGGGGCTGGACAGTCTGCGCTTCAACTGGCGGGGGGTCGGCGCAAGCTCCGGTGAACCGAGTGGCGAGGCGGACGATGCAGACCAGGACTACGCAGCGGCTCTCGACCAGATCGCCGAGACGGTGCCAGGGAAGCTCGTCGCTTGTGGCTATTCCTTTGGTGCCGCGGCCGCGGTGCGGGTCGCCGCCCGGCATCCACGGGTCGATCGATTGATCCTGGTGGCACCGCCGCCGGCATTGATCTCAGCGGAGACGATCCTCGGGAGCGGCAAGCGTGCGCTGGTGATCGTCGGTGCGTTGGACGATCTCGCGCCGGCGAGTGCCCTGGAGACGGCGTTCGGCGACGCACCTCAGGTGGAGTTGGTCGTCCTGCCGGAAACGGATCACTTCTTTGCGAGGGGCCTCGCTGAACTCGCCCGTTGTGTCGCCGGCTGGCTGCCTTCCGCTTCAGCCGAGCGGTAGCCAGATGCGGAGGCGCGCGCCTCCGCTCGGACGATTGACCGCTTCGATGCGCCCTCCCGCTTGTTCGATGATGCGGGCAGTGATCGCCAGGCCGAGGCCGCCGGGGCGCTCGGACTTGGTCGAGAAGAAGGGTGTGAAGAGGTGGGGGCGCACTTCGTCCGAAATGCCAGGACCGTCGTCGTCGATGTCGACTCGGAGCCGGCCCGCGTCGTCCCGGGCCGAGATCATGACGGTGCCACGAATGGGTGACGCCTCGATTGCATTGAGGGACAGGTTGAGGAGGATATGGCGGAGTTCATCGCCGCCAAGGCCGATGGTGGGGAGCGTCTCGGGCAGCTCGGCGACGAGGGAGAGCTCCCGGTCTTCCGCGCGGAAACGCACGAGTGCGAGCACGGTCTCCAGGGCTTCGCCAAGCTCGCCGCATTGTTCCTTGCGCGGGGTGCGCCCGTGCTGCAGTACGACCGTCAGCAGGCGTTCGATCCGTTGCAGCTCTTCCCGCGCGATGCCGAGGAAGTTCTCCGTGAACTCCGGATCGGATTCGCGTTCTGGGAGCAGTTGCAGGAAGGTCTTGATGCTGACCAGGGGGTTGCGGATCTCATGGACGACTTCAGCGACGAGCCCGCCCAGGGCGGCCAGCCGATTCAGCTGTTGAATCTCCTGATCGAGGCTGGAGAGCCGCTCCGCCGCGGCGGCCGTTTGTAGCGGCGCGCGCAGGCGTTCGGCGGTCGCACTCAGGGCAGCCAGGGTGCGGGGGCGCACCCGATTCGGCGGCTCGCCCGGCCCGCCCAGCAACACGAGACCGGCCGCAGGACCGTGGGTTTCGATACCGAGGATTGGTGCGACCGCGCTGAAGCCCTGATCGAGCAGCGGCGCCAGTTGCGGCGAGGCGTTCGTTTCGCCCAGATCGAAGGCGCGACCAAGCGCCAGGGCTGCCGCGAACGGAGCCTGCTCGGGCAGCACCAGCGATGCGCCGTCGATCCGAGCCGCAAGCACCTGTGGTTCGCCTGCTGGCCCCGCGCTCCAGATGGCGACCCGAGTACAACGGGTGGTGGCGGCAAGCTGATCGAGCGCACGCCCGAGCAGCGTGTGAAGGTCCCCCTCCAACGCAATCTCTCTCGCGCCGTTCGTCACCTGTCGCCGCGGCTGGGCCGAGTTCTCGATCGGACGTTCCCCCACCCCTGTTGCTAACGTGCCGACCGTAGGTATGTCAATCCACGATCGCACTCTGCACGACGCCATCTTGTTCGATCTCGATGGTGTCCTGGTCGATTCACGTCATGCGATCAGCCAATGCCTGAACCATGGTTTGATCGAACTGGGGTTGGCTCCAGAGCCGGTCGAAGCGCTCCACGGCTGGATCGGCGCTTCGCTCCACGATGTGTTTCGCGCGCTGCTCTCCGCCCGGGGTGCCGATCCCGCACTGGCACCGGCCGCCATCGAACACTACCGGGAGCGCTACACGATCGTGGCACCCAAGGCGACGCCCGCATTCGAAGGGATCCCCGAGGTGCTCGAAACGCTCGCCGCCGATCACAGGTTGGCCGTCGCGACCTCGAAACCCGTGGAATTCGCCAGGCCGATCCTCGAGAGCCTCGGTCTGGCCGTCCATTTCGAGGCCATCGTAGGCGCGCCCCTCGACAAGACGCATCACGAGGACAAGACCGCGACGGTCGGCCGGGCACTCCGGATCCTGGGCTTGGAGCCACCGGATTGCTGCGCCGCAATGGTCGGCGATCGTCATTTCGACGTGATCGCCGGCCGAACCCACGGCCTGACCACGATCGGCGCCGTCTGGGGAATCGGCGGCAAAGACGAACTCGAGCAAGCCGGCGCAGACCACCTGGCCGCCACCCCCGCCGACCTCCCCCAACAAGTCAACCAGCGGGAAAAGTCAACCAGCGGGGACGGGGTTTACAATTGACTTCTTGCTTTGCAAGAAGTCAATTGTAAACCCCGTCCCCGCTGGTTGACTTGTTGGGTTAGAGGTCTTGTTGGAGGCGCCGTCGTTCCTTGGAGACGGTCACGGCGCGGTCGGCTTGTTCGGTGGGTTCCGTGCCTTCGGCGAAGGCCTGGAAGAGGGTCTGGTCGCTGCCCGAGGCGGCCAGAAGGCCGCTCTTGCCATCGATGCGGGCGAACACGATGCCTTCGGGAACGGCGAAGTCGCGCACCGGCCGGTCGGCCAGGGCGGCGCCCATGAAGTCGATCCAGATCGGCAGGGCAGCACGACCGCCGGTCTCGCCTCGGCCTAGCACGCGCTTCTCGTCGAAGCCGACCCAGACACCGGTGGCGACATCCGGGGAGAAGCCCACGAACCAGGCGTCTCCCTGGTCGTTGGTGGTGCCGGTCTTGCCAGCGACAGGACGTCCCAGGCTTCGGGCACGGCGGCCGGTTCCGCGCGGGTGTTCGACGACCAGCCTCAGCACGGAGCTGGCCAGGTAGGCTTGCTGCGGTGGCATCGCGTAGCCCTCGGGGAGTTCGTTTTCTTCCGGGGGCTCGGGAAGCTCCGCAATTTCGGCTTCAGCCGGCTCATCCGTCGGCGCCGTGAGGGGCAGTGCTTCCAGGAGCACCTCGCCATTGCGGTCGAGCACCCGGAGGATCAAACGCGGCTCGACCCGTCGTCCGCCTGCGGCGAAGATCCCATAGGCCCGGGTGATCTCGAGCAGCGTGACCGGGTTCGAGCCGAGGGCCAGGCCGAGATTGCGCTCGAGCGGCCCCTCGATGCCGATTTCCCGACTGAACTCCATGACGTGGTCGATGCCGACATCTTGCAGCAAGTGGATCGTGGCGTTGTTCACCGAACGCGCCAATGCCTCGCCTAACAAAATGGGCCCGAGGAACTTGCGTCCGTAGTTCTCGGGGCGCCACGTGAAGCCCTCGCTTTCGATGACGACTGGCCGGTCGTAGAGGATCGACGCGGGGGTGTAGCCTCGCCCCAGAGCCGATGCGTAGACGATCGGTTTGAAGGCGGAACCGGGTTGGCGGGTTGCCTGGGTCGTGCGATTGAACTCGCTGTCTTCGAAGTCATAGCCGCCGACCATCGCGAGGATGTCTCCGGTCTCGACTTCGAACGACAACAGGGCACCTTGCGCTTCCGGGTGTTGTGCCAGGCTGGCGCGCGGCAGGGCGGCGTCTGTGGTCTCGGTGGTACCGAGCGTGACCGGCACGATGTCGCCTGCGGAGAAGACCTTCGTGAGATCCTTGACCTCGCGGCGCGGCTCTTCTTCGCGCCGTGCCCAGCCCAGATCTTCCAGCCGGAGTTCCGCGTCCATGCCCGGCGCCAGTGCGATTCGCGCACGTTCCTTCTCGACCTCGAGCACCAATGCCACCAGAGGCTGGCCACGCAGCTCCGGTTGCTCGTCGAGAGCATTCAGACGAGCGATCTCCTCGAGGGCCTGGGTCGGGTCGTCGCTCTCCAGGTTTTCGATGCGGCGAAGCGGCCCGCGGAAGCCGCGACGCCGGTCGAGCGCCTCGAGACCGCCGCGCACGGCGGCGACTGCTGCAGTTTGAAGATCCAGGTCGATGCTGGTTTCGATGCGCAGACCGCCGTGCAGGACGGCGTCGTTTCCGAGAATCGCGACCAACGAGCGCCGGACCTCTTCGGTGACATAGGAAGCCGCGGTGTTGGTGTCTGCCTCCGGGTCTCGGAGAAGCGGCGGCGCTTCCACGGCTGCTGCATGGGTCGCCACATCGAGGAATCCCTCCTCGCGCATCCGGTTGAGCACGTACACCCGCCGCTCCTCTGCGCGTTCCGGATTCAAGTACGGCGAGTTCCGACCGGGCGCTTTCGGAAGCCCGGCGAGCAGCGCCGCTTCGGAGGCGTCGATCTCGCCGATCGCCTTGCCGAAGTAGGTGTGCGCCGCTTCGCCGATACCGTATGCACCTGCGCCGAAGTAGATCTGGTTCAGGTAGAGGTAGAGGATCTCATCCTTGCTGAAGCGCTGCTCGATGCGCCGAGCCAGGATCAACTCGCGGATCTTGCGCGTGTAGGTCTGCTCGGAACTGAGCAGCAGCTGCTTCACCGTCTGTTGGGTGATCGTGCTGGCGCCCTGGACCGTTTCTCCGCCGGCTCGCAGGTTCGCCCAGGCGGCCCGCAGGATGGACAGGTAGTCCACGCCGGCGTGCTCGTAGAAGGTGTCATCCTCGGCGGCCAGGAAGGCGTGGATGACGAGCTGCGGAACCTCTTCCAGGGGCGTCAGCTGGCGGCGATGCTCGTAGAACTCACCGATCGGACGGCCTTGACGATCGAAGACGTTGCTGGTGAGCGCCGGCCGGTAATCGGCCAACGTCTCGAAGCTCGGCAGATCGCGCACGAACTCCACGTAGAACGCGCTGCTGGCAGCCCCCAGGGCCAGACCCAGCACCACGACCGCCGCAAGCAGAATGCGGAACCGGCTCAAAGCCCAGGCTCCACTCGGATGTGGAAGCGGCTCATTGGCCAGGATCCCCCGATCTCGGCCGCACCGTAGCCGACGGCGCGGGCACTGCGCTAACCAGACCCCTCATTCCGCTTACGGGTTCCCCGCCTGGGGAGCTGAGGATTTCCTGAACGTGTCAGTCCGACCCCTGCGCATGGCCTTCGTGATGGACCCGCTGGACTCGATCGATATCGATGCGGATACCAGCTTCGTGCTGATGCTGGCCGCCCAGGAGCGCGGCCACGGGCTCTGGTTCGTGGATCCTGCCGACCTCGGCGTGGACGCACGCGGGGCTGTCGCCACGGTGCGCCCGGTCACCTTGCGGCGCGAGAAGGGCAACCACGCGAGCGTCGGCGAACCGAGCCACGTGGCCCTCGACGAGGCGTTCGACGTGGTCTGGCAACGCAAGGATCCGCCGGTCGACGAGGAGTTCATCGTCGCCACCCAGATCCTGGGGCTCTGCAGCAAGGCCCTGGTGTTGAACCGGCCGGCGGGCATCCTGGCCGCCAACGAGAAGCTCTACGCCCTCAACTTTGCCGATTTGATGCCCGAAACCCTCGTCACACGCGAGATCCCCTGGCTGCTCGAGTTCCTTGATTCCCTCGGTGGCGAGATGATCGTGAAGCCCCTCGATGGCCGCGGCGGAGAGGGGATCTTCCTCGTCACCCGGGACGACCGGAATCTCAACTCGATCCTCGAGCAGAGCACTCGCTTCGGCGAGCGTCGGGTGATGGCCCAGCGCTACCTGCCCGACGTGCGCATCGGCGACAAGCGGATCCTGCTGCTCGACGGTGAACCCCTGGGCGCCCTGCTGAGGGTCCCCGCCGAGGGTGAAGTGCGAGCCAACCTCCACGTCGGTGGCAGGGCCGCCGAGGGGATTCTCGACGACACCGACCGCACCATCATCGAGCGGGTCGCCCCATGGATCCGCCGGGATGGCCTGTTCTTCGTCGGGCTCGACGTGATCGGCGGAAAGCTGACCGAGATCAACGTCACCAGCCCCACCGGGATCCAGGAAATGAACGCTTTCGACGGTGTGCGCTACGAGGTGGACGTGATCGAGGCGGTCGAGAGCAGGCTGGCCTAGGGCCGCCCCGGCCCCACCCTCGGTGGGCGGTTTTTCCGGACTCGCAACTCCGTCGATAAACCCCTGTTTTTCCTATTGACACCGTCGGGGGCGCTCCCGATCCTCTGTGGTGTACCGCCGGTCCTCCCCCACCGCGGTGCGGTTCCTCCAGAGCCCCGCCTCCCCGGGCGGGCAAACCGAACCACACCAGAAAAGGAGGGGTCCATGGCCACCAAGGTCGCAAGGACTGGAATCACACGAGAGAAGGGCTGGCTCTATTACCTCGATAAAAAGGGGCATGTGAGCCGGGCCAAGATGGCGCGGGGCGGCGGCAAGCCCTCTCGGGTCAAGCCCCAGATGGTCCAGAAGGCCGGTGTCGAGCGGGAAGACGGCTTCCTGTACTTCATCGACAAACAGGGTGATGTCGCTCGCACCAAGATGGCGCGACGAGGCCGCCCTGCCCGGCGCAAGACGGTCCGGCGCAAGACTGCGCGCAAGACGACGCGGAAGAAAGCCGTGCGGAAGACCACCCGCAAGAAGGCGACGACCCGCAAGAAGGCCACGACGCGGAAGAAGGCGACCACTCGCAAGAAGGCGTCGACCCGCAAGAAGGCCACCACGAAGCGAAAGACGGCGCGCAAGAAGACCACGCGGAAGAAGGCTGCCAAGCGGCCGGCTCGCAAGACCGCGCGGAAGACCACCCGCCGCAAGACGGCCCGGAGGCGCTAGCGCATCGCCTCGGAGTCTGAGAAGGCGGTCGGCCCGAGGGTCGGCCGCCTTCTTGCGTTGGGGCCCCGCCAGCCGAAGGTGCCGCGTTTTGCTGCACCCCTCGCTGATCGCTAGGGTGCTCTCAAGTGGTCCCGGAACCCCCGACCAGCATCGAGGGCGCTCGCCAGGGCGTCGGCAAGGATGAGCGGCCCTTCAAGGTGCTGCTGGTCGACGATGAGGTCGCGATCCTCGAATCCCTCGAGCTGACGCTCGCCGAGGACTACACGGTCTTTGCCGTCGACAACGGCCGAGACGGGCTCGAGATCCTCGAGAACGAGGAGATCGACCTGGTGATCGCCGACCAGGTGATGCCGGAGATGACCGGTGTCGAGTTCCTGGAGAAGGTGATCGAGATCCGCCCATCCTGCGTGCGGATGATGCTGACAGGCTATGCGGACATCAACATGGTCGTTCGGGCGATCAATGAGGGCCGCATCTACCGCTACATCCAGAAGCCCTGGGAGCCGGACGAGCTGCGCCTGGATGTGAAGCGGGCTCTGGAGGCGTACCGGCTCAACGCCGAGAACACCCAGCTGGCCGCGGCGCTGGCCCAGGCCAACGAGCAGCTGCGGGCCGAGAACATCTACCTGCGCCGCGAGGTGGAGCGTCAATACGCGTTCGACCAGATCATCGGGGCGAGCCCGGCCATGCAACGCGTCTTCGACGTGATGGAGAAGGTGGCCCAGACCGATGCGACGGTGCTGCTCTCCGGCGAGACCGGCACCGGCAAGGATCTCGTCGCCCGTGCAATCCACTACGCAGGTGAGCGCAAGGAGCATCGCTTCGTCGCCCAGAACTGTGGCGCGCTGCCGGATACGCTTCTCGAGAGCGAGCTCTTCGGCCACAAGCGCGGTGCATTCACTGGCGCCCACCAGGACAAGAAGGGGCTCTTCGAGGTTGCCGATGGCGGCACGATCTTCCTCGATGAAGTCGGCGAGACCGAGCCGGGGATGCAGGTGCGCCTCCTACGGGTGCTCCAGGACGGCGAGATCCGGCCCCTCGGCTCGTCGGAGACCCGCCAGGTGGACGTGCGCATCATCGCCGCCACCAATCGGGATCTCCGCAACGAGGTGAAGGAGGGTCGCTTCCGGGAAGATCTCTACTACCGCCTGCGTGTGGTCGAGGTCGCGATCCCGCCGCTGCGCGAGCGGCCCGAGGAC
This sequence comes from bacterium, assembly GCA_024228115.1. Classification (NCBI taxonomy): domain Bacteria; species bacterium. Next base: position 2,347 of record JAAETT010000133.1, on the reverse strand, counting down.
ATCCCGACGCTTGCCCACCATTTCCTGGATGTCACGAACGAACGCATGGGCCGAAGCCTGGCGGGCTTCACGAACGCGGCGATGGACCGTCTCACCGGTCATGCCTGGAGCGGCAACGTCCGCGAACTCGAGAATGAAATCCAGCGAGCCATCGCCCTGGCGGGAGATGAGGAAACGATCTCCGAAGCCATGCTCTCGGAGCATCTTCGCGCCGAATCTCCGCGGGAACCCGCCGGCGGTGGCCGCTCCCTCCTCGAGGAACGCGATCTCAACCGGGCCGTCGATGCACTCAAGCGGAGCATGATCGCCCACGCCATCGAAGAAGCTGGCAGCAAGACCCGCGCGGCCGAGCGGCTCGGGATCCCCAGGCAATCGCTTCAGAAGATGATGAAACGCCTGGAGATGGACTGAGCGCCCCCGGCTGCGTTCAGAGCGCTCGCCAGAGGCGGAGCCAGTCCCAGGCGGTTCGGACGATCGTCTCCAGGTTGGAGTGGCGCGGCTGCCAGCCGTAGGCTTGCCGGAAGCGAGTGGCGTCGGCGACGAGGACCGGGGGGTCTCCGGCGCGGCGCGGCGCGTCTTCGCAGGGAACCGGCAGCCCCACGACCCGGCCGACGCCTTCGATGACCTGGCGATTGCTCAGGCCCGCACCGCTGCCCAGGTTGAATGCCCCTCCGGGGCCTCCACCGAGCAGGCCTTCGATCGCGGCGACATGGGCAGATGCCAGATCCGTGACGTGTACGTAGTCGCGCACGCAGGTGCCGTCGGGTGTCGGGTAATCCGTGCCGAAGAGCTTCAGCGCGGGCCGCAGACCGGCCGCGGCTTCGAGGGCCAGCGGGATCAGGTGGGTTTCCGGCTCGTGGCACTCGCCCAGCCCGCCGTCAGGATCCGCGCCGCAGGCATTGAAGTAGCGAAGGGCCGCCCAGCGCATGCCATGGGCGGCCTCGACGTCGGCCAGGATGCGCTCGACCATGGCCTTGCCAGCGCCGTAGGGGTTCACGGGCGCCAGCGGCACGGTTTCTGCGATCGGTTGCGTTTCCGGGTTGCCATAGACGGCCGCCGTGGAGGAGAGCACGAATGCGCGTGCGCCGTGATGCAACGCCCGCTCGATGAGGTTGGCCGCCGCCAGCACGTTGTTCCGGTAGTAGGCCAGCGGATCGGCCACGGATTCGCCCACCTGGATGGAAGCCGCGAAGTGCAGCACACCGTCGAAGGGGCCGTAGCTCGCCAGCATGCGATCGACACCGGCCCGGTCGCCGACGTCGCAGCGCACCAGCGGCGCATCCTCCACGGCGGATTCGCGGCCGCTGCGCAGGTCATCGATCACGACGGCGGTGTGCCCGGCCTTTCGCAGAGCGCGCAGGGTATGGCTACCGATGTATCCGGCACCGCCGGCGACGAGAAGATGGGGCAACGTACCTCCGAGAGTCCACGCGACTGAGCGACCCTGCTATTGTGACGCCCCGATGGAGAACCTCCACGTCGCGGAGTTCGAGACACGCCACGGCCTGATGCGCTGCGCCTCCACCGAGCGCGGCCTGGCCTACGTCCACCTGCCCCGGGCCGGAGGGCGCGGGCTGGATGGCTGGCGGCGCCGGCACGCCCCCGACGCCGAGCCGATCACGGCCTGGGAGCCGAACCGGGTGGCCATCCAGCAGATCACCGAGTTCCTGGAGGGCAAGCGCTCCAGTTTCGATCTGCCCCTCGATCTGCGCGCGACTCCCTTTCAGCACCTCGTCTACCAGGCGCTGCTCGAGATTCCGTACGGCGAGACACGCACCTATGCCGAGATCGCCCGCAGCATCGGCCAGCCCAAGGCGGTGCGCGCCGTCGGCACGGCCAACGGCGCGAACCCGATCTCCCTTGTCGTCCCCTGCCACCGGGTCGTCGCCACCGGAGGCAAGCTCGGCGGCTACGCCGGCGGTCTGCCGATGAAGAAGCAGCTCCTGGCGATGGAGCACGCCAAGCCGCTAGCGGGCAACCTGCTCTAGCGGGGACGTTCCTTGCGAACTTGCGTTGTTGGGGTTGTGGGGGAACCCCACAACCCCAACAACACAAGTTCGCAAGGAACGTCCCCGCTAGGAGTCTGCGCGGCAGAGGGCCATTGAGGGGTGAGTCTCGCTAGAGTGAGCCATGCCGCGAGACTTTCGACGCTACGAGCCGGACCAGTCGCTTCTCCTGCCGCCCTCGCTTCGGGATTGGCTTCCCGGGGATCATCTGTCGCACTTCGTATCGGATGCGATCGAGGCGATGGACCTGAGCGCTTTTGACGCCCGCTACGGAGACGAGGGGCCTGGCAACCAGGCCTTCGATCCGCGGATGATGCTGAAGGTGCTGGTGTATGGCTACG